>CAMKTM010000023.1 GCA_946415695.1 uncultured Prevotellaceae bacterium
TGCTGGCCGAGAGCTTGAAGATCAGCGACACAACCGTTGACGGCAGCCAAGCCCTCACAAAGGAAGACAACTGGAGCATCTGGGGCGACGACGAAGAGTAGCACCAGATTCGCAGACAACCCTCAAAGCCCCCGACCAAACGATTTGGCCGAGGGCTTTACTATATATATCCCTTCTTCCGTCACCGGCGGCAGGGGAGGGGCTGTGGAAGGCGATGAGGTTCATCGGATAACAATGAATCGAATGATGAGGCACGGCATGTTGTTTGCTTGTACATGTACGTGCAATTGCTTGTACATGTAAAAGCAATTGCACGTACATGTACAAGCAAACAACATGCCACGTGATGATATGCAAAAGGAAGCGTGAAATAGTAACTTCTCACTTATTCGAATTACCATTTGCGCGGAACAATTCGATCGTGAAGGCGACGTAAGGCTTGCCTAAGAGAACGCATGAAGAACTCAATCTTCTTGCCTGTCTGCAGCTCAAGGTCAAGGGAGAAGTCTGTTTGCAGAAGTTGCTTGTCCTTCACAAAACTGGTGTTGAGCGTCATCATGACATCATTGTCCACGTTGCCTTTATGTATCACTTCAATCCACATTGGCTTGCTTGCATCCGTGACATGACGTACAGGGGCAGCCTTACGCTTCTCTATGTCAATATGGGAACCATACCCATAACACGTACGGGCGGAAGGATAAGGGCCGGAAGCGACTGTCTCGCACAATGTGATGAAATGGTTGTTGGGGTATTTCACTTTGGTTGCCGTGCCCAACTCCGTGAAGTACTGGATTCCGTAGTCATACACAAGGAAGCCGTCTTCCTGCTGAAACCGATTGCCCTCCTGCAACCTGTCGTGGATGTCTCTTACGTAATCTCTGTTCAGGCAGTCATCGTTGTCAAAATAGGTTGTCAGGCAGAGGTCACCATCTTCTGCGCCTTTCTCTTTGAGCAACTTATTCACCACCTCCTGGAACACGAGGGGGAACTTCCGTCCGTCCTTTACGGCTATGAATGTGATTTGCGGGCAACGCTTCCGGTAATCCATCATCCTCTCTCTGTAGGCGGCAGGCGTTTCGCTGTCAACGAGGAGAATCCATGTGAAATCCTGGCACGTCTGTCCTATGACGGACGGAAGGGTGTAAGCCTCGAAGAGATTTAGACGTTCCTCAAACCAGGATTTCGGTTCGATGCTGCGACCATGCTTGTCATGGCGGAAGAGCCGGATGTTAAAGCGCGTCAATATAAAGTGATGAAGCATGGCGGGGAACAGTCTAAAGATAATTATTGTATGTCTATCGTGAAGCTTTGCATCGTTCTCAAATCAATTGTCCAGATACGGTCAACAAGAGGTTTGCCATAGCCGCAAACGAGCTGTAGGACTTGCGATGCCTCTACGCCTCCCACGATGGCAGGCGTCACCCCAACGACTTGCTTGCCTTGCTGCGGCATTCCCCCATCGGGGAAGAGTGTCCGATAGGTCGCCTTCCCTTTGCAAAGCACGGCTACTTGTCCTTCAAGGCCGCAGATGGCTCCATAGACATAAGGCTTTCCAAGCTCCGCACAAACATCGCTGATAATGTAACGTGTCGGGAAGTTGTCTGTGCCGTCAACGACGATGTCGTATTGCGAGAACAGCTCGCGGGCATTGGCTGCGTTTAGTCGCTCGTTATAGGCAAGGACAGTAATCTCGCTGTTGAGTGCTTGCAGACGTTGCCGGGCACAAAGGACCTTGGGCATGCCGACTTGAGCCTCTTCGTAGAGTACTTGCCGTTGCAGGTTTGAGATGCTCACCACATCATCGTCCACCATTCCTATCGTGCCGACGCCGGCACCTGCAAGATAGATGGCGATGGGCGAGCCAAGGCCGCCGACGCCCACTATCAGGACGCGTGCTGCGGCAAGCCGTTCCTGTCCCTTCTCGCCTATTTCGGGCAAGATAAGCTGGCGCTCGTAACGCTTTGTCAATTCATAATTCACAATTCATAGATTAGGGAGATTCATTTTCCCGGATGGCTTCTTTGGCTTTCGAGCTGGACGCAGCTTGATATTATGATTTATGAATTCTCCTCAGGTCGTGCGTGAGCTTTGCTGCACAGAAGTTCGGGCCGCACATGGTGCAGTACTCGCTATCGGTGTGGCCTGCTTCCTCGAAGTACTGTAAGGAGAGTTCTGGGTCGAGCGAGAGGTGGAACTGGTCGCGCCAACGGAAGTCGAAACGAGCCTTGGAGAGGGCATTGTCGCGTATCATGGCTCCGGGATGTCCTTTAGCGAGGTCGGCGGCATGTGCCGCAATCTTGTAGGTGACGACACCAGTGCGCACATCCTCCTTGTTAGGCAGGGCGAGGTGTTCCTTGGGCGTGACGTAGCAAAGCATCGCAGTTCCAAGCCACGCAATCTGTGCTGCACCGATGGCACTCGTGATGTGGTCGTAGCCAGGGGCAATGTCTGTCACGACGGGACCGAGCGTGTAGAACGGTGCCTCGTGGCACTTTTCCAGTTGCCGTTCCATGTTCTCGCGAATCTTGTGCAAGGGCACGTGGCCGGGACCCTCGATGAAGGCCTGCACGTTCTTCTCCCAGGCACGGGTGACGAGCTCGCCCATCGTGTCCAGCTCGGCGAACTGTGCAGCATCGTTGGAATCAGCAATGCAGCCCGGCCGCAAGCCGTCGCCAAGCGAGAGCGCCGTGTCGTATTTCGCAACAATGTCGCAGATGTCGTCGAAGTGTTCGTACAGAAACGACTCTTTGTCATGCACGAGGCACCACTTGCTCATAATGGAGCCGCCGCGCGAGACGATGCCGCAGAGGCGGTTGTCCGCAAGATGAACGTTATGCCGACGGATGCCGGCGTGGATGGTGAAGTAGTCAACGCCCTGTTCGCACTGCTCGATGAGTGTGTCGCGATACACTTCCCATGAAAGGTCTTCGGCGTGTCCGCCTACCTTTTCCAGAGCCTGATAGATGGGCACCGTGCCAACGGGAACGGGACAGTTGCGGATAATCCATTCGCGTGTCTCGTGGATGTTGTTGCCGGTCGAGAGGTCCATCAATGTGTCGCCGCCCCATTTGCATGACCAAATGGCCTTCTCCACCTCTTCCTCAATGCTGGATGTCGTAGCGGAGTTGCCGATGTTGGTGTTAATCTTGACGAGGAAGTTCCGGCCGATAATCATGGGCTCGCTCTCGGGATGGTTGATGTTGGCAGGCAGCACGGCACGGCCGCGTGCAATCTCCTGGCGGACGAACTCCGGCGTGATATGGGTCTCAATGCCCAGCTCTTCGCAGTTCATGTTCTCGCGAATGGCAACATATTCCATTTCGGGTGTGATGATGCCAGCCTTCGCAAAGGCCATCTGCGTGACGGCTTTGCCTCCTTTTGCTCTTTCCTGAATCCACTTTGAGCGCAGGCAGGGTAGGCCCTTCTCGGGGTCATGCGTGAAGTTCGGGTCGGAATATGGGCCGCTGGTGTCGTAGATGTAGATGGGAGCGTTTGGTTCTGTGTGCGGAATGCCGTGCCCGTCTTTTGTGACGGTAGGGGTAAGGTTCACCTTCGTCATTCCCACCCTGATGTCGGGGAAGAGTTTGCCCTGCATGTAGGCTTTCTCTCGCTTGGCGTATGCTTTGTTGTCGTTTGGCATTAGTTCTAATTAAAAATTAAGAAATAGGAATTAAGAATTTAAGAATTCAGGAAGGCCGTGAGGGGAGAGCTTGCTTCGGCTGCGTCGCAGATGGCGCCGAGGCCTGCTTCGTAGGCTTGACGGCCGGCGATGACGGCCTGACGGAAAGCGTCGGCCATCATTACGGGGTCGCCTGCAATGGCGATGGCGGTGTTGACGAGGCAGCAGTCGGCTCCCATTTCCATGGCTTCGGCAGCATGGCTTGGGGCACCGATGCCTGCGTCAACTACAACAGGAATGTTGGCCTGTTCGATGATGATTTGCAGGAAGTCCTTCATGCGTAATCCTTTGTTTGTTCCTATGGGAGCGGCAAGGGGCATGACGGTTGCGGCTCCTGCTTCTTCGAGGTGTTTGCAGAGCGTCGGGTCGGCTTGGCAATATGGCAGCACGACGAAGCCCAGTTTGACCAGTTCCTCGGTGGCTTTCAGTGTCTCTACGGAGTCGGGCAGGAGGTAGCGAGGGTCGGGGTGAATCTCCAGCTTCAGCCAATTGGTGCCAAAGGCTTCGCGTGCCATCTGTGCGGCAAAGACTGCTTCCTCAGCATTGCGTACGCCGCTGGTGTTGGGCAGTAACTGGATGTTCTTGTTCTGTGTGATGTGTGTCAGAAGGTCGTCTTCTTTGTCTCCTAACTCGATGCGCTTCATGGCGACTGTCACCATCTCTGTTCCCGAGGCTTCTATGGCACGAGCCATGAGGTCGTTGTTGTTGAACTTTCCTGTTCCAAGGAATAGACGTGAGTTGAACTCGCGTCCGGCAATTATCAGTCTATTCATATTTCATTATCTTCTTTAATTCTTCAATTGGATTGTCTGCTCGGAGGATGGCTCCCGAGAGGGCGATGCCTGCGATGCCTGTCAGCATGAGGGAGGAAATGTCGTCGGCTGTGATGCCGCCGATGGCAACGACAGGGATGTCGAAGCCTGCCTCGCGAACATTTTGCATGATGCTTCGGTAGCCTTCAATGCCGAGCAGTGGCGAGAGCCCTTGCTTTGTTGTAGTGAAGCGGAACGGCCCGCAGCCGATGTAGTTGGCCGAAGCGCGGTAGTGCGCCTCGATGTCCTCGAAGGTGTTTGCTGTGCCGCCGATGATGACATTGTTGCCAAGCATTCTTCGCGCTTCAGCGATTGGCATATCTTTCTTGCCGAGATGTACGCCATCGGCACCAATCTCTCGAACCAGCTCTACGCGGTCGTCGATGATGAACGTGGCGTTGTAGCGGTCGCAGAGCTTTCTCACTTCTCTGCCTGTGCGTAGGAAGTCTTCGTCGGATGCGTCCTTCATGCGCAACTGCACCCATCGGATGCCTCCGTCCAAAGCCAGACGAATGCCATCGAGGTAGGTGTAACGCTCCGTATGGTGTGAAATGAACTGTATCATCCTCCGCAGGCTGCTTTAATGATAATGACCGATGTGCCTTCGCTCAAAGGCGTCTGTTCCCACTGGCTTCGCGGCACCATCCTGTTATTGATTGCTACTGCCACACCTTTCTCTGGCAAAGAGAGTTCAGATGCAAGCGTGCTGAGGTTTGTCGCCTCAGTGTTTATCGGTTTATTGTTGACGTTTATCTGCATAAATCGTGAAATTGTCAAGTTGTCAAATGACAGACTGGTCCGTGCCCGTGTCCTATTTCGTAGTCGGCCCCGGAGAGGATGGCTTTTGCCACAAACTCCTTTGCTCCTTTGGCAGCCAGTGGAAGCGTTTCGCCTTTGGCAAGCAGTGCGGCAAAGGCAGAGGACATGGTGCAGCCAGTGCCGTGCGTGTTGCGCGTGTCAATCCTTTGCGAGGGCAGTTCGAGCATTATGCCTGACTCGTTATCATAGAAGTAGTCGATGAGAATGTCCTCTGAAAGGTGTCCAGCCTTGAGCAATACCGACACATTATATATATATGCAAGTTTCCTTGCTGCTTCCGGCAAGGCTGCCTGGGAATGAAGCTTCTCGCCGCCCAGCAGTATCTCTGCCTCCGGGATGTTGGGTGTGACGACACGCGAAAGCGGTAACAGCTCCTTCTGGAGCGTGGCGATGGCGCTCTCCTCTATGAGCCGGTGGCCGCTCGTCGAAACCATTACCGGGTCGAGAACCACGTTCCTCATCTCGTAATTGCGAAGCGTCTCAGCAACGGCTATCACGACTTCCGACGAGTGCAGCATGCCAATCTTTACGGCGTCGGCGCCGATGTCGCCCAGCACCGCCTCCATCTGTCCCTTGATAATATCGACGGGGACAGGATGAACGGCTTCCACGCCCAACGTGTTCTGCACGGTTACGGCCGTGATGGCTGTTGCGGCATAGCATCCCAGCGCCGAGATGGTCTTGATGTCGGCCTGGATGCCGGCACCGCCTCCGCTGTCGCTGCCAGCTATGCTAAGTACTCTTCTGTATGTCATGTCTCTTTGCTTTTGGCTCAGGCGGCAAAGCCGGAGCGTACGAAAAAAGGCCGCGATGTCAGACATCACGGCCTTCGATTATCGTTTCATTCGTTTTGCGACTCAATTCCTACGGCAGTATTGGCTGCATCAGGTTCGAAGGTATAATCTCAGCCCACAGGGGCACCCTTTTGATGTTCGACGCTGCAAAGTTACGAATAAGCGAGCAGATTACCAAATTTATCTGCGTTTTCTTTCATTTTCTTCTTAAATAAATGCCTTTGACGCATTCCTCTTTCCCTTCCATCGCACAGGGTGTTCTTTGCTTGTACATGTAAAAGCAATTGCTTATACATGTACAAGCAATTGCACGTACATGTACAAGCAAAGGACTTGGCGTGCCATGTCCTGCGTGCCTTTTAGGGTTCTTGACCAGAAGAGCGTTAATAAAGGCTGATGTATTCGTAGGTGTTGCCCACCTCTTTCAGGTAGCGTTCGAAGTCTTCGAGGGCGATGACGACAGTTCCGCGGCAGTCGTTGGGATGGAAGGACAAGGTCTTCCTGCTGGGGTCGGGATAGTTGTTGTCGTCCTTCAGCGCGGCATCGAGGAAGAGGTGCACGTGATGTTCCGCATCGTTGATAAGTCCGAAGGGCGAGACGCTGCCCGGCTCGAGCCCAAGGTACCGCATCATGCGCTCGGGAGAGGCGAACGAAAGTTTTCCGCACGAGGGCTTGCCTTGTGCCTGAAGCGCCTGTTTCAGGCGGGCTTCGAGGTCGTGAATGTCAAGGTCGTGGTCGCAATGGAAGCAGATGAGGTAGTGCTGGTTGCCCTTATGGTTGCGCATGAAGATGTTCTTGCAGTGAACCGAACCGTCGTCTTTCCACCATCGTTTTGCCTCTTCGATGGTCTTGCCTTCGGGATGGTTGTAGCACGTAAAAGGGATGCCGTGCGCCGTAAGGTATTCGAGCACGGCATCTTGTCTATCGCTCGTCATATCGTTCCCGTTTTATTTGGAAGTCTCGTCCTTCTTCTCTCAGTTTCGCTTATTTCACGAGCAAGCGCTTGACGCTGACAGTTCCGTCGGGATTGGTGGTCCGAACGATGTTGATGCCTCGCTGCGGTTTGGTGACTTTTATGCCATCGATTGTGTAGATGGCCGTCTGTCCATTCGCCAATGTGCTTTCGTCCAAGGTTGTAATGGTAGAAAGGAAGGTCTCTTCGTCGAAGTTCTCGTCGATGCCATAAAGCCACTCGCTATAGGAGGTGAGTGTGTTGGTGGCGCTGATGGTGGGACGTGTCATCCGATAGGTGCGTTTGCCGCCGTCGGGATAGCGGCCTACGCTCTCGTCTCCTTCATGGGCGTTGTATGTAAGGGTGTTGCTCCAAGAGAGGTCGGCAGCTGTAATCGTCACAGTTTGCTCGTTAGTGTTGGCAAGTTTGAAGCTTGCATGAAGCTGACGGAAGGGGTCGAGCTTGTCTGCCCACACGATGAAGTAGCCGTGGGCGGGAATGACGGTTGAGCATTGACCACCAGCCATTGAAGAAGTGATTTGATACTTTTCGAGGTTGGTGGGGTCGTCGGAGAGATACATGCCTTCGAGGTCGATGTCGTGGTCGGTCGTGTTGTAAAGCTCAATCCAGTCGTTGCGCTTGCCGTATTCGTTGGAGGCAACGGTGTTGCTGGCGCTTACCTCGTTGACGACAACTGGCGTTGAACCGGCTTCTACGAGACAATCGGGATGCAGGGGAGCGAAAATGGCCTGAATGCTTGTGTCGGCATCCTTGTCGAGCTTGAACTCATGGTCGCGGCTGACAATCGTCATGCCGGTGGTGACGCTGTAGCTTATCTCGGCATCCCAATAGATGTCGCTCGAGCCGGGAACATTGTTGTGCACCTCGACAGCAATGATGTTCTTGCCTTTGCGAAGGAGGTTGGCAGGCAGGTCTATTGAACCCGAATCTGGATTGTCGGGAGCATAGGTTGTGGCGTACGTCTCGAAGGTTATCTCGCCATCGGGCAGCAAGTAGCGACAAGCTTCCGTGCCGTTGATATAGACGACGAAGCCGTCGTCGGCCGTGAAGTTGAGCGTCGCGGAAGCAATGGCGGAGGGCTCATTGTCGATTGTAATGTCCTTGCGGAAATAGTACGTAGGATGCTTCTGGCTGCTATTGCCGCCGTAGCTGATCGTGGTGACAATGGACGACTTGCCGTAGCCGAGCGGCGTGGGGCCTTGTGGCCAGTCGTCGGCAGAACCGGTCTTCCAGTCTGTGCCGTCGAGGGAGCCTTGATCCCAATAACTCCAATTATCGCCTTTGTTTGTAGCCTTGACTGTTCCGCCGCCGTCCTTGCTCCATCCTACGAAGTTGTAGCCGGCAGGAGCAGAGGCTTCGAGCGTGACAGGGGCAAAGAGCACACCGTCGAAGGTGGCAGTGGGAACAGGCTGTCCGTTGACGAGGAAAGCAGCTCCAGGCACATTGGCGCTGAACTGGACATTCATGCCGCTACCGAGGCCGTACGCATTCTTCAGGCTGTTGATGCGGTTGTTGCGAGCTGTACGTCCGCTCATGGTCGCTTTCTGCTCATTATAAGATGTCCAAGGCTCTTTGCCTTCAATGTCAAGAGCAGGTTCTACGAGGCGGCATATACTGTCGCTTATAGCAAGGCAACGCTTGGGCGTGAAGACACTGCCATGAAGGATACAATAGGCATCGACGAAACGCCGGCGGAAATCCTCGCTGTTGCGCTTCATGTTATTATATATGGAAAGGAGTTCGTTGCTATTGTTGCCGTCGAGCAACTGCACGCCGTTAGTGTTGCTCCAGCCCCAGTCCTGGTCGTGGAGGGTGAGATGGAACTTGCCGTCGTGCTGCGAACGATAGCCCTTGACGTTGTTGCTGTTGCAAATCCAGTCGCTGCAGCCGATATAGCTGATGGCAGCAAAGAAGTTCGTCACCTCGTCGATGTCAACAAGCTGCTTGAGCTGTTCGTAGGTGTTCTGCGAAGAACAATTCTGTGCAAAGTACTTCCATTGGTTGAAGGAGTCCTTCGTGCCAGCCATCTGGAAGTAGCCGTTGGAATATTCGAAAGCATCCATCTCGTCATCATCGTAGCCATAGTTGGCATAGCCGTGATAGCGGTTGTTTGGCTCTCGTAGGTTGAGCTGGGCGAGGTAACGTCCGTTGAAGAAGACGTGGACGGGCTGATAGTCCTGGCAATCGCAATAGAAGCCGCTCGACATGAGGACTTGCTGTGTGATGGCGTCACGAACCCTGCCGTGAGCCTGCGAGTTGTTGTCGTTGCCGCCGTTGCGAACCATTATCTGGCGGAACTTGTTGTATGGCTTGTAGCGGAAGAAGGGGTGGTAGTCGATGGTCTTCTTGCCCTCATAGCGGTTCGTGCCCTTTATCTTGAACGACGACGGGGCATAGTGGCGGCTCCAGCCTCCCGAGATGACGAACTCGGCTTCCTGATTGACGACCATCTCGTTGTCGGGCGTGATGTACTCAAAGTTGACGGGGCGTTCCCAATCCATGTTGATGTTGGAAGCACTGTGATTGCGTCCGCTTACGCCATTGTTGCCATCGGTATAGACACCAATCTTACTGTCATAGAGATTCTTGGGATTAGTGGCGATGGAGATGACTGGCAGATAGTAGTCGTGGTTGCGGTAGATGTAGCTTCGCGTAACGATAGGACTTGGGAGCATTCCTTCTTGGAAGAGACCGAAGCGAAGAACTTTGGTCTCGCTGATGCTGAAGATGCCGTCCTCGCTTGTTGAGCCGTTAGTGAGGGAAGGCGTAGTGCCGTCGCTTGTATAGCGAAGCGTCGTACCCTGCGGGATGTTGACTTGAATGGTGAATGGTTCTGTGAAAAGGCGGGAATCGGTGTCGATATAGGGTGCTTCGAGTCGGAAGTCGGCAAAGTCGCTGCCATTGTTCGAAGCTGCCAGCGTCGGCTCGCCTGTCCAGCTCCATTCGCTGCCGCCGTCCTGCATTCGTGCCCATGAGCAACGGGGTATGCAACCAGGGTATTGGGCAGAAGTAATCAGATTGCCTTCTTCATCGAAGAGGAAAAGGTCGCCACCGTCATTGCCCAGCTTGAAGCGGACTTGCTTGTTGGCCGTGTCGCCGAAAGTGCCGTCGGCGGAATTGTGGTCAAAGTAGATGACCTTGTAGTCGCCAGGCTTCACGACGCCCGTTCCAGTAGGAAGCTGGAACTTGGTGGGGTCATATTCGTCGTCCGTGACATAAAGCCCGTCGAGCAGAATGCTTTGGTTGGTCGGGTTGTAAATCTCAGCCCAGGCTCCGTAGTTGAATGAGTAGTCGATGTATTGGTCGATGTTGCCAACCATTATCTCGTTGAAGACAAGTTGCGAGTTGTCGGCATCGGGGTCATAGTTCTCGTAGAAGTCCAGTTCTTCGGTCAGGCCGCAGTCGAAGAGCTTGCCGCCAAAGTTCTGCTGCACGTAGGCTGCGATGACGTTGTTGCCTTCTTTCAGAAGGGAAGGAGAAATCTCCAACTTCACAGCATCTGTGCCGCTTGTCCAATCGTCTGCTTCGTCAAGTTGTTTGCCGTTGACCCAGATGCGATAGCTGTCGTCGTGGAGGACGTGCAGAACATAGCGAGAGGTGTTGTGAACTTCTTCGAGTGTGAAGTTGCGGCGGAACCAGAAGTTCGTGTTGTCTCCGCCTGGCCACTCCGTCTGCACGCCGTTGATAGCTCCCCAGTTGCCAATGGGCATCGTGGCTTCTGACCATTCGGAGTCGTCGAAGTCGGCTTGCGTCCAACTGAGTGTCTCTGTTCGTCCGTCAATCTTCATGTCTTGGATGCGTTCGCCCCATTCGTTGGCGTAGTAGCACCAGTTGTAGTAGGATGTGCCTGTCCAGAGTTCTTTGTTCAGTGTTAGGTCGTAGATGCTGATGTTTGAGAGCGTGATGGTGGTAGCGTCTTGTGTCGTGGGGAACTCGAGGGCGATTTTCGCATCTGCGATGTCTGTGCCGGTGAGGTTGCCTTGCATGAATGTGGCCTTCGTTCCTGCGGAGAGGCTGATGTACTCATCTACGAGGCTGATGCCTTCATCTTCGTTTTCGCAGAGAGCGACACGGACGTCAGCAATGTCGTCGTTGGATTGGAAGACCATGGCGATGCGGTATTTATGGTCTTCGTGGATGGTGATGGGTGTCTTGAACTGAACGCGTCCGTAGCCTCCGTCGTAGCATGCGGTTGGCATCGTGATGGTATAGGTGTCGCCTTCCTGCGCTTCGTAGAGTTGTTCCCATTCGTGGTTGCCGCCTGTGTTATAGCCGCCTTCGCTGTTGAAGAGGGTCTTGCCTGTCCAGGGTGTGATGTAACCCATGTCGAGTAAGTTCGAATGTATGTCCTGGCCAGAATCGTTCTTCTGCTTGGCGTAGAGGCCCACGTCGGCAAGAGCACCGCCCCAGTTCTGATGGACGTGGACGGCAATCACATTCACTTCGCCATTGGTCTTGATGAGTGCTTTCTGCTCGTCGTTCAGCTGGACGTATTTGCCTTTGTCCTCCCATCCGTCGGTCGTGGAATATATGAGTGAGCCATTGATGTAGTATTCGCTGGGCGAATCATCGTGAGTGCATGCCAGATAGACGGAGCCGGCAAGTTGCTGCGGGTTGTCGATGGTGAAAAACCGTCGTATGTAGATGTCGGCAATGATGTTGGTGGTTGTCCACTGATATGAAGCGTTCCCGTTATACCATGAATCTGAGGAGAACGGTGCGTCGTGTTCTTCCCAGAGGATGGGTGTGGGCTGGTCTGCCTCATCTGTCAGATAGATGTTCAGGTCGTTTTCTTTAGGGCTCATGTCGAAGTCCAGCTCGAACCATTCTCGCCCTTCGGCATCAGGTTCTGGGGTGCCGACGATCCAGTTATAGTTTTCGTTTGATTCGCTCGTGGGCCATCCATAATTTCGCCCGGAGTTATAAACCCATGTCCAGGCATTCCATCTGATGTCTCCATCGTAGAAGGAAGAAGGAAGTATGGCGATGTCTGCACCGACGTCACCAATGCCGCCTGCGCTAATCATCAATGAGAATAACGCAGTCGCACAAAGAATCAAAGTCTTTTTCATGTTGTTATTTTACGATTACTTTTTGTCCGTTCACGATGTTAATGCCTCTTTGCATCTTCTGGAGTCGCTGTCCAGACAGATTGTAAATGGTCTCCTCTTCATCCTCTGTGGCAGATGAAATGCCCGTGGGGTTGGGCTCTATCTCGATGGAGCATATTTTGTCGGAGTAGGCGGAGCTCAAGGTTTTGGCCGATATCTTTCTGGTTATTCTCGAGCCAGTGCAATTGGGAGAGGTATAGAGCTTAACCTGATAGTAGCCGTCGTCGTTGTTGACAAATTCGAGGGAAGCGAGGTCGTTAGCCTTGAGGCCATAGACGGCAAGGTCGCCAATGTGGAAGACACCGACGGGCAGGTTGACGCAGTAGCCGCCGTAGTTCTTCTCGCTGTAGCAGCGCACCACTACTTCGTCCTCTGGCACATTGACGGCTCCGAAGATGCGGTTCAAGCCGGAAGCCCAGCCGTTCATGTCCCATGTCTCGTCGTATCCGTCGTTGAAGAGCCAGACGAAGCCACCCGTGGCTACGCCTTGGTCTTTCCATGCCTGGAACTGTGCCAGGTTACGCTCCACGCTCCAGTCGTTGGAGTAGTCGAGCAGACCGGGATGGCGTTCGCTGACACCTGTGAAGTTCCAGGAGCCCACGTTGTTCAGGTTGCCTGCGCCGCCGTCGTAGCATTGTATCATGGCGCGGTCGACGGCTCTGGAGTAGGTGGCGCGTATCTTGCTCACGAGCTGTGTCCAGTAGCTCATGTTGGTATAGGGCGCGATGGTGGTCTTGTAGCCCAAACGGTACATCATAATGTGGAACTTTGCAGCCGATTCGGCATCGTAGTCCTGTTCCGTGTCGTTGTTCACGGCATCTATTTCGGGCACAGCCTGCTTGAGTGCCTTGAAGTTGCGGTAGAGGATGGAGTTGCTGGTGGTGCCTTGCGAATTGACGAGGTTACGGATGTTTCCGTACGAGCCGTTTCCCCAGCCGCCGATGCAAATCTCGATGCGAGAGATGCTGCTGTGCTCGGCCTTGAGGTTGGCCACGTCCTGCTGGTAGTAGGGCTGTGTCTGGTTGAACACGTATTCTCCGTCCTTGCAGATGGTTTCGCCGTCGGTAGTCAGCGTGCCGTCAGCTTCCACGTTCACATTGAAGAGGATGAGGTAGGTGAAGCCGGAGTTGCGGAGTTTAGTGATGGTACCGGGGCGACCGCGACGGATGTGTCCGCCTGCATAGATGCCGGAAACTTCTTTTTGGGCAAAAGCGTCAGAAAATAATAAAAACAAGCCAATGGCTAATAAAATAGTTCTTTTCATATTATATTATATATAATGTATTTTGCTTTGCAAAGATAGTGTTATTTTTCCTTGCAACAAAAGAAAAGACATGTTTTTTGGCCTTTTTTTTTGTATTTCGTCAAATAATACTTAATTTTGCATCGTTTAATTGATAAATATCCTTCATGGTTTTGATAGATACCCTACGCCTTGTTCATTGCAAGTACATGACCATGCAATTGCAAGTACATGACCATGCAATTGCAAGTACATGACCATGCAATAACCTTGACTTGTTCATCCAAATAAATACTTCGTTTATGTCACACAAAAAACCTAATCACTATTTCTGCGGACGCACGATATGTCGCCCCAGCATGTTCTTTTCATTTTTCATCTTCGTTTTTTCTGTTTTGTTATGCTCCTGTGAGGGTAGCGACTATGAAAGCGTGAAGGGCGACCCGATGCAGACGCGTATCTACACGCTCGACAACGGACTGAAAGTCTATCTCTCTGTCAATAAGGCTGAGCCAAAGATACAGACCTTCATTGCCGTTCGCACCGGTTCGAAGAACGACCCGGCCGAGACGACCGGTCTGGCGCACTATCTGGAACATCTCATGTTCAAGGGAACCCGTCAGTTCGGCACCACAAACCCCGAAGCAGAGGCTCCCTTGCTCGACGAGATTGAGCAACGCTACGAAGTCTATCGCACCACGACCGACGAGGCAACGCGGAAGCAACTCTACCACGAGATAGACAGTGTCTCGCAACTCGCTGCCAAGTATTTCATCCCCAACGAGTACGACAAGCTGATGGCAGCTATCGGCAGCGAGGGCTCGAATGCCTTTACCTCCAACGACGTGACCTGCTACGTAGAGGAAATCCCTGCCAACGAAGTGGAGAACTGGGCCAAGATACAGGCCGACCGCTTCCAGAACATGGTGATTCGTGGCTTCCACACCGAGCTGGAGGCTGTCTATGAGGAGTACAACATCGGCCTTTCGAACGACGGCAACAAGCAGTTCGAGGCCTTGATGGCCAAGCTTTTCCCCTCGCATCCTTACGGCACACAGACAACCATCGGCACCCAGCAGCATCTGAAGAACCCCTCCATCACCAACATCAAGAACTACTTCGCCAAGTGGTACGTGCCCAACAATGTGGCAATCTGCATGGCAGGTGACTTCGACCCCGACCAAGTGTTGGCAACGCTGAAGCAGTATTTTGGTGAATGGAAGCCCGGCGACGATGTTGCTCAGCCGACGTTCCCAGAGCTTGAACCGATGACGGCACCCGTCGATACCACCGTTCTTGGCCTCGAAGCCGAGAGCATCTGGCTGGGCTGGCGTAGCGAGAAAGCCTCGTCCTTGCAGAACGATACTCTGGAGCTCATCAATTCCGTCCTCTCGAACGGCAAGGCAGGTCTCCTCGACCTCGACCTCAATCAGGAGATGAAGGTGATGGTAGCCGAGTCGGGCGTGGAGAGTCTTATGGACTACGGCTTCTTCCTGTTGGTAGGCATGCCCAAGGAAGGACAGTCGCTCGACGAGGTGAAGGACCTCATGCTTGGCGAGATAGAGAAGCTGAAGCAGGGCGACTTCGACGACGACCTGCTCATCTCAGCGCTGAACAATGCTAAACTCGACGAACTCCGCAGCCTCGACCAGAACCGTACTCGCACCTATAAGATGATGGAAGCCTTCATCACCGGCACCCCGTGGCAGCAGCAAGTGGGACGCATGGACCGCCTGGCCAAGATAACGAAGCAGGAGGTGGTTGACTTTGCCAACCGCTTCTTCGGCCCTGGCTTCGTCAGCGTCTATAAGCGTCAGGGCGAGGACACCACGCAGAAGAAGATTGACAAGCCAGCCATCACACCTATCCCCACCAACCGCGACCAGGTCAGCCAGTTCGTGCAGGACATCCAGCAGACAAAGGTAGAACCCATCCAGCCGCAGTTCCTCGACTTCCAGAAGGACCTTTCCTTCTTCGACACGGAAAAGGGCTTGCCCGTCATCTACAAGCAGAACACCGAGAACGACCTCTTCGACCTTCAGTTCCGCTATGAGTTCGGACAGGAGGACGACAACCGCTACGACGTGGCTGCCAACTACATCGACTACCTCGGCACCGACCAGCTCTCGGCAGCTCAGGTCAAGCAGCAGTTCTACAAACTGGCCTGCAACTATGCCATCAGCGTGAACAGCGATGCCATCACCATCGGACTCTCCGGCCTGAGCGAGAACATGCCCGAAGCACTCGCTCTGCTCGAGAATCTGCTTCGCAACGCCAAGGCCGACCAGAGTGCCTACGAACAGATGGTGGGACTCATCCTCAAGAACCGTCAGGACATGAAGACCGACCAGCGCACTTGCTTCTCGATGCTGAACATGTACGGCACTTATGGCGAGCACAATGCCATGCGC
This sequence comes from uncultured Prevotellaceae bacterium, assembly GCA_946415695.1. Lineage (GTDB taxonomy): Bacteria > Bacteroidota > Bacteroidia > Bacteroidales > Bacteroidaceae > Physcousia. The sequence goes on from CAMKTM010000023.1 coordinate 15,846, forward strand.
GACAATATGACGGAACAGCAGCTTCGCGAAGCCAATCCACAGGAGTTGCTCGACCTCCTGAAGAACATCGCCCAGTATGAGCACAAGGTGCTCTACTACGGACCGCTCTCGCAGAAGGAACTCGACAAGTTCGTCACCGAGTTGCACCCCACCGACAAGGCGCTCCAACCCGTTCCCGAAGGCAAGCCCTACGAGCTGCAGATGGCTACGGAACCTGAAATCCTCATCGCTCCCTACGATGCCAAGAACATCTATATGCGCTCGTACTACAACGAAGGCCGACAGAGCAATCTCGACGAATATGCCACCATCAATGCATTTAATGAATACTTCGGCGGAGGCATGAACAGCGTCGTCTTCCAAGAACTTCGTGAAGCACGCGGACTTGCATACAGTGCTTCCGCCTTCTACAACAACGCTTCGAAGAAGAACGAGCCAGAGAACTTCACCACATACATCATTACACAGAACGACAAGATGATGGACTGCATCGGTCAGTTCCGCGAAATCATCGACCAGTTCCCGCAGAGCGAGGCTGCCTTCCAGATCGCCAAGGACGCACTCACCAAACAGATGGCGAGCCAGCGCACCACGAAGTTCAGCGTCATTGTTGCCTACCTCAATGCTCAGCGCCAGGGCTTCGACTTCGACGTGAACAAGAAGATTTTCGAAGACCTGCAGAACATCACCCTGAAGGACATCGCCGACTTCGAACAGAACCACATGGCACATAAGAGCGGCCGCTACCTCATCCTCGGTAACGAGAAGGAGCTCGACATGCAATCCCTCGGCAAGATAGGTCCCATTCGCCGCGTCACCCTCCAGGATGTCTTTGGCTATTGAACCATGAATATATAGAATTATTGCTGTCCGGGGAAGTTATTTCATTATCACCAGTTCTATCGCACGTCA
>CAMKTM010000024.1 GCA_946415695.1 uncultured Prevotellaceae bacterium
ACGCTCTTATTGTAAACAAGGCACGCTCTTATTGTAAACAAGGCACGCTCTTATTCAGGGCGTGCTTTTTTTTGACCTTTCTCTTGCAACATTCCGAAAATAATCGTAACTTTGCAGCGCATTTGGTGATACCCAAGCCTCTCGGAAGAGACAAGGGTAGAGAGGGAATCCGGTGAAAGACCGGAGCAGTGCCCGCTACTGTAATTGCCTTCTGCGTGCAGCGCACCGAAACGTCACTGGGGCCTCCCCCCGGGAAGACGCGCTGCCGGGCAAAAGCCAGGAAACCTGCCATTTCGCATAACAGACAGCCATCCTCGGGACAAGGATGAGGATAATTACAACACACAAATTACGACGTACGAAGCGTACGAGATTAGTTCATGTACTATGAAAAAGAACTTGTTGTATGCACTGGCGGCATTGCTGCTGGCGGCTTGCGGCGATGACAAAGATGTTTTACCCCCCGAGCCGATGCCCGAACCCGCCACGACTTACAATGCCGAGCAGCTTATCATCTGCAACGAAGGCATCTGGCAAAGTGACAACGGACAACTGTCGCTCTATGACAGCCGGACAAATACGGTGACGAACAAATGGTTCCGCCAGGTGAACGGCGTGAAGCTGGGCGACACGCCGAACGACATCGTTCAGATCAACGACAACCTCATCGCCATTTCCATCAACTGGAGCAACATCATCCAGTACATCCGCCCCGACGGCACAGCCTGTGGTGCAACGGAAAACGTGCCCAACAACCGTCGCCTCTGCTCGGACGGCAACTATCTCTATGTCACTTCCTACGCCCATCGCTGCGGCGACAAGGTGTTCGAGAAGGGCTATGTGGCAAAGATTGACGTGAACACAAAACAAGTGGTGGCAACCTGCGAGGTGGGCTGGGAGCCCGAAGGCATCCGCCTCTACGACGGACGCCTCTACATCGCCAACAGCGGCGGCTACAGCTTCAGCGAAGTCCAGCACGACTACGAGACGACGGTCAGCGTGGTAGATGCAGCATCAATGCAGCTCCTTCGCAGCATCGACACCGGCTGCATCAACCTCTACGGCGAGATGTCGCAGGCTGGCAAATACCTCTGCATCAATTCCTGCGGCGACTACTACGGCACGGAACCCAAGACGATTATCCTGAATTGCGAGACGGAACAGGTGACGGTCTTTAACTTCCCAGCAACGTGCAGCACCACCGACGGCGTACGCTTCTACACCGTGGGGTCCTCCTTCTCCTACGACACCTACGAGACGGTCTATAGCATCCGCACCATCGACCCAACGACGATGCAGGTGACAGACGACATCTTCTGCGAAGCCATCACCCAGAAACTGGCCTCGCTCGTTGCACCATACGAGATTTACCTCTCCCCCGTGACGGGCAACGTCTATTTCACCGATGCCAAGACCTACGCCACGGCTGGCTACCTCTACGGCTACACACAGGACGGCAGACAACTCTTCGAACCTCAGAAACTCTACATAAACCCTGCACATATCCTGGCTTTGGGGATTAGAGATTAAAAAGATTAAGGATTAAAGATTAAGGATTATGAATTACAAAAAGAACAAATACTATCTGCAAGCGATTCTGGCTAACGTATTGGCATTTGCTGCGACAGTAAGTGCCAGTGCGCAGAATCCATATATAAATAAGGTATATGAGTATCGCCCCGCTCCAGGGCAGTTTGTGAACAAGATGCCTTTCTACGAAGAGGGCGACACGGAAGCGACAATGGCGGCAAAAGCCACTGAAGCCATCGCTAACGACAACCAGGAGGTCATCAGCCTTGGTGCTTTCGGCGGATATGTCGTCTTTGGCTTCGACCATCCAATCGTCAACGTGACGGGAGCGTATGACTTCCAGATTGACGGCAACGCCTTCTATTCCAGTGACAACCCAAACCCTGATGCTGGCCTCGGCGGCAGTTCCGAGCCTGGCATCGTCATGGTGAGCCGCGACATGAACGGCAACGGCCTGCCCGACGACACATGGTACGAACTGGCAGGCAGCGAGTACCATAAGCCGACGACACGTCGTGGCTACTCCCTCACCTACCAACGGCCTGCGCCAGACCATGTCGCTACGCCCAAACCAAAGTCTCCCTTCATCGACACCACCTACATCCACTGGACATCAAATCTCGGCGAAGAAGGCTATATCGTCAGGAACTCTTATAACCGGCAGGAGTATTATCCCAACTGGATAAGCGAGGACAAGATGACCTTCACAGGCACATGCCTTCCGGAGAATGCCGTTGACGAAAGCGGCAAAGGAACATACTATGTCCTCTACTGCTTCCCGTGGGGTTATGCCGACAACCATCCGAACAATACTACAATGTCGCAATTCAACATCGATTGGGCAGTGGATGCCGACGGCAACAGCGTCTTCCTCTCCCGCATAGACTTCATCAAAGTCTATACGGGCATCAACCAACAAGCAGGAATTCTTGGCGAGACAAGCACCGAAATCTCCGGTGCCTGCGACCTCCATCCCCAGGCCACAACCGACAAAGAGGATGTCATAGGGGGAGAACTGCGAATCCTTACCTTCGAGGACAGCGACTGCCTGAACGGCAATGCCAAATGGTCGTCGCTCATTGATGACCCTCAATATGGCGGCCCGCTTCTTTATGGCGACGGCTTCGGCTTCTACGATATAGAAGAGGCTTACAAATGGTATGACGAAGGCAACACCTTCCTTTGCAGCACCATCAACGAGCAATACGACACGTGGTGCTTCTGGAGCGGAGGCGTTGCCATTTCCAACTGGTACACATCCATCGAAGACGGTGAGCACGAGACGCAGTTAGGCATCCCCTATACCGATGCAAACGGCAAGCATGGGCGAGGCGGCTCTGAGAACTTTGCCGTCGGCTATGGCTACGAGGACACAAGCGGCTACGGAAGCGACACACGGCCCATCATTTCCTTCGGCGACGGCAAGGCGCGCATCATCGACCACGCTTACATCACCAACACTGCCTACTTCCTCCACTCCGTCAACTATGGCGACGGCTTCAACGAAGCAGCAACGGACGAGACGTTCATCAACCTTGTGGCACAAGGATTCGACGAGAAGGGCGACCTCAAGGGAACAGTCAAACTGCCGCTTATCCAGGGGACGAAAGCCATCACCGAATGGACACGCTTCAACCTCTCCAGCCTTGGCAAGATTCTTACGCTGAAGTTTGACTTCGAGGTGTCCGAAGACCAGCAGGGCATCTATGGTGTGAACGTGCCGGCCTACTTTGCCATCGACGACATTGCAGTGCGAATGGCCGAAGACGATGCCACAGAAATCAAAGCCAGCGCCTCGGCCGCAGGTGCTCCTTCCTTCTATAGCATCAGCGGAACAAGACAAAGCCGCCTCAGAAAAGGCATCAACATTATTGTACGTCAGGACGGCTCAGTACGCAAAGTGTATTCCGGAAAATAACATCTAAGCTTTAACAATCAACCAATTATATTAACCAACACAATCATTATGAAGAGAACTTTATTCTCAGTAGCACTCTGTCTGGCAGCAATGTTTGCCAGCGCACAGAGCTATGAAGTGAGAACTCTCACTTTCGAAGATGCCGACTACCGTGGCTCTGGCAACGTGGTGGGCGAAAAGAACTGGTCGTCGCTCATCGACGATGCCGAGTACAACGGCACATTACTCTATGGCGACGGCGCAAGTACCTACATGTGGTACGACGAGGGCAACACGGAACTCGTCTGGGACGGCTTTGAGGACAGCGGAATGGGCAAAGCCTTCTGGAGTGGCGGTTCTGCCATCTCTAACTTCTACGAGGCTGACCTCAGCCAAGCCGACTACAGTCGCCAGTTGAGCATCCCTTTGACACAAAGTGACAATCAGTTCGTCGTTGTGTTCAACTCCGTGAACCTGCAGGGCTATCCTTCCTTCACGAATTGCACGCCGTTCTACTTCTCCGACAACAAGGCGCGTGTCATCGAGTCGGTGGATGTCATCAACACAGCTTATGTGCTCAACTCCCTCACCAACGGCGACGGCTTTGCTCCAGCTGCTACCGACGCAAGCCAGTTCGTTGTTCACTTTGAGGGAACACACGCTGACGGCACTACCAGCGAGGTGACGTTCCTGCTGGCAGACGGTCGTAACTTCGTGACAGACTGGACAAGCGTGGACCTCACGTCACTTGGCGCTGTGAAGTCTCTCCGTACATACGTCACCGGCAGCAGCGACTTGGAGGGCGACTATGGACTCAACACGCCGGGCTACGTGGCGCTGGACAACATCAAAGTGCGCTTCGAACTTCCCCAAACGGTTACCGTCACGATGAATGCCAAGTCGAAGCTCATCAAGAGCCTCGTCAACATGGCGACTAACGAGACTGTCGAGGTGGGAGAACCTGCCAGCAACAAATATACCTTTGATGCCTTCGACGGTTCCTACCTGCTGACTGCCACCGCAAGCGACGGTAGCACAGTGAGCGGCACCATTCAGCTCGATATCGATGCCGAGCATACAGCCTTCACTATTTACTCCCCCGAAGTGAACGTGAAGAACAGCGGTTGGACTTACGGCACGGACTACAGCCTCGACCTCAAAGTCACTGATAAGGAAGGCAACGAGGTGAACACCACGATGGGCGAGTACACGAATGGGCACAAGATGTTCCTCGTGCTCAACGGCAACACGTACTACCTCGACGTCGTTCCTTCTGCCGACCGCCAGGCAGAAGGCTACCTCCCCATAAGCTACACGGGCACCGTCAACTTCAACCCGACCATCAGTGCCGAGGCTCCGATGGGCTATGCTTACAGCGTCACGGTTCCTGCAGGGGCAACCTTCTCCATTGGCACCAAGACGGCTCACTTCGTGAAGTTCAAGGAGATAGTGCCTGAAAGCGTTACCAACGAAGGAACGGTCTATAACTACATCCTTGCCGACAAGCAAGTCTATAACTATCGCGTCACGAAGGAAGGCAAGCTGACGCAAGCCGGCATCTTCACCATGAGCGGCGACGAGACAAAGCGACCGACACTCGCCTTCACCGATGCCGACATGGAAGCAAAGAGTCCGAAGTTCGTTGACCACGATGTCGCTTCCAACGACGGCTACAACGTGAGCGACCTCTTCCTCAACATCAACGCAGCAGGCCACTTGAAGCTCAACGGCGTGGGCGACACCTACGACATCCTGCCCATGCGTAACTGGGAGCTTACCAACAACATCACTGCCAACTACTTCATCGAGCCTGACTTCCACTTCACTGTCATCAACTTGAACGGCGAGGCAGACAATTCCGTCGTGAAGGTCGAGAACGAACTGCTTACGGCAGTAGGCGAAGGAACAGCCATTGTGCTCGTCACCTACGATGCCATCCACCTCGATTACTACAACGGAAGCGCCACTTCAAGCAACTTCGCAGGCGGCAACGACTGGGGTGCCATCTGGCCTGAGAACACAGGAGTCTTCGTCGTAACCGTTGGCGAACAGGCTACAGGCATCACGCCTAACATTATTATTAATAAGGACTACCTGACAACCGTAACTCCTTGGGGCGGCGGCGACCCAATCGACACAAAGCTATCTATGGAGAATGTTGATGCAGAGTTCGATGTGCTTTACTATCTTGACACGGAAGACGGCTTCGAATACACTTTCACACCAGAAGGTGCTAGCTCTGTCACACTTGCCCGTCCCGTTATTGGCGAGAATATGGCTTCCTACACAGGCTTCTCTTCTGAAGGCGTCACAGCCAACGAAGACGGCAGCTACACGCTGAAACTCACCGAAGGTCGCAACATCGTATGCCTCACCAACGCAGAAGGCAAGAGCATCTATCAGGTGATGACAGCCAAGCCTTGCCATCGCGACATCAAGGTCGGCGACGAAGTCGTGACGAAAGTGAAGCCTGGCGATGCTGTTACGGTGCAATACTCTGGCCTCTATCATCCCGCAGGCAAGCTGGCAGGCATCCACAACTTCCAGGGATTCCTCGATTACAAGAAGCCTGCTGATGGCGTCAGCGTGACGAAAGGCAAGGGCAACCAGTACAAGGTGGCTTCAACTGCCACGGCACAAGCCATCTCCTTCACCGTTCCTGCCGACTGGACAGCTAAGACCATTGAGGTGGGCGACGGCGTGATGGGCATCAGTGGCTTCGGCGACCCCGTCGGCAACCATCGTGCCACATCGAAGGATACTGGCCGTGCGCCCAACTTCACCGCCATCTCGCAGAACGCAGTCTTCGGTCGCGTACCAGCAATCGTACTGCCTGTTGACGTGCCTGCTCTCGTTGCTACCTTCGAGGACGTGACGGACATCACCTCTCCCGTTGACGGCCACATGAGCATCAGCACAGAGGATGACGACGACCGCGAGTTCTTCACCAGCGGCGACTACGCTTTCCATAGCGGATGTATGCACGATTGGGGCTACTGGTACTGGTTTGGCTATGCAAGCCGCACCGAGACGAAGTACGAGACGCTCGACGACCAGTGGAACAACGTCGTGGGCGGCGGCTACGACGGCTCTGCAACCTATGGCGTGGTCTTCGCTGCCGCGTTCAACGGTCCCTGCTATGCCGAATTGCTCACCGGACCTGCTGTCGTACCTGGCTTCTACATCACCAACAGCAGCTATGCCTACACTTCGATGCTCAACGGCGATGCTTCAGCCAAGAAGTTCGAGAAGGGCGACTGGTTCAAACTCACCATCACGGGCTACGATGCTGACGACAACAAAACAGGCACCAAGGAATACTACCTTGCCGACCTGCGCGACGAGGCAACTGCCTACATCATCAACGACTGGCGCTATGTTGACCTCTCCTGCCTCGGCGAAGTGGCAAAGCTGGGCTTCGAGCTCACCAGCACCGACAATGGCAGTTACGGCATGAACACACCCGCTTACTTCTGCTTTGACAACTTCGGAGCCGAAGGTACTGAGGTGCTGCCCGAGAACAACGTCGTCTTCGTCTCCTCCATCGGTTATGCCACCTACGTGACAAAGACCGACGTTGACTTCTCCACGTCCGGCCTCGAAGTCTTTGCCGTAACAGAATCCGCACAGGACGGTTATGTCCATCTCTCAGCCATCACCGAGGCTCCTGCTGGCGAAGCCGTCCTCGTGAAGGCAGCCGAAGGCGCCTACACTCTGACCGCCGCCACCTCGCCTGCTGCACCTGCCGGCAATCTGCTGAAGCCCGCTACGGCCGACATCACAGCCGACGGCACGCAGTACATCCTGGCCGATGACACCGACGGCATCGGTTTCTATCAGGCAACGACAGGAAGCACCATTGAGGCTGGCAAGGGCTATCTCGAGTTCAAAGGCTCGCCCGTCAAAGCCTTCCTCTTCGACAATGGCAGCGCAACAGGCATTGAAATGGTCAATGGTCAATGGTCAATGGTCAATGGTCAATCCATCTACAACCTCGCCGGTCAGCGCCTGAGCAAGATGCAGCGCGGCATCAACATTGTCGATGGAAAGAAGATGCTGAAGTAAAACAGACCCTCTCCCTAACCCCTCCCCCTTTATGGGGAAGGGGGAAGGAAGCTGGGAAACGATATTACCTGATTAAATAGTATTTAAGTTTATGAGAAAGTATATCAGTCCTGCCATCGTACTTAACGAGGCACAAGTTACGAGCATGTTGGCCGAGAGCCTGAAGATCAGCGACACTACCGTTGACGGAAGCCAAGCCCTCACGAAAGAGGAGGACAACTGGGCCATCTGGGGAGAAGAGTAACGCTACTGATTGTATTTTGACACGAAGATGTGTCAAAATACAATCAATATAATACAACAACGGATTACACGGATTTCACGGATTTAAGTCATGCTGACAATCAGCAGACAGGACAATCTGTGAAATTCGTGTAATCCGTTTTTGTTGTTTATCACACAGTCTCAAGGAAAGGTAGGAGGTTTTACATTTTTTGTGCTCGGGCTCATCTTGTATGAGGCCAGCACATAAAATTATGTGGGAGGTAAAAGCTTATGCCATTTCAAGGCGAGTTTTCCTATATCCCTGTACTGTTCCTTGGGCTATGCCATGGGCTAGGAAGTTTCTGGTCTTTCAGACCGTTTCTACATAAGGCTTTCATTTCTTCCGAAACATGAATGAATATATAATCCGTTTAATCTGCTAAATCCGTGGTTTAAGATACTTCCGAAACTTCAATGAATTAACATTATCGCTGTCCGGGCAACGGCAAATCCGGCGGTGCGGCACAGGGAGTTGTTTGCTTGTACATGTATAAGCAATTGCTTTTACATGTACAAGCAATTGCACGTACATGTACAAGCAAAGAACATGCCGTGGGATGTTGTTAGGAGGAACGTGGGAGGGAGTGCGTCAGAACTCGATGAGGATGCGGCCGTTGAACATGCGCCCGGTGAGGTAGTTGGGCACTGCGTACTGATGGTTGGTGATGTCCGTTATCCAATAGTAGCTGCTGACGTTGTCGAGGCCGAAGACGTTGAAGCAATCTACGCCGAGCCAAATGTTGCGGAGGTGCTTGCAGCGGCGCAGATGGTGGTCTTCGTTCTTGATGAGGCGATAGTTCATGCCGATGTCGAAGCGTTTGTAGGCGGGTGCCCGGAAGACGTTTCGCTCCAGTCCGGTATGTGGTGGTCCGAAGGGCAGTCCGCCGGCGAAGGAGGCTTTGAGGTTCAGCTTCCAGCGGGTGGTGTGCGGGAAGTAGTCGCTGAAGAAGAGGTTGACGTTCCAGCGCTGGTCGGTGGGCTGCGGAATCTTTTTTCCGTTGAGCTTCATGCTGGCTTTCATGACGCCGAAGCTTATCCAGGAGTCGGTGCCTGGCACGAACTCGCCATAGATTTTGAAGTCGGCTCCGACGACGTAGCCTGTGGCGCAGTTGTTGCCGTAATAGACGATTTTGAGGTTATCGACGTTGTAGGGGTTGAGTTTCCACTGGGCTTTGTAGTAGAACTCTGTGGTGGCCTTGAAGGGTCGGTTGGCTATCTTGAACTTGTACTCGAGGCCTGCCACGACTTGGAATGAGCGTTGCGACTTGATGTTGCGATTGAGCTGTACGGTGGTGTTGCCGTCGATGGTGACGGTGTCGCGCAGTTCTTTGTAGAAGGGTCGTTGGTTGTAGAGTCCAGCAGCGAGGCGGAAGGTGAAGTTGTCGTTGGCTGCCGGTACGTATCCGATGCTGACGCGTGGACTGAAGAGCCATTCTTTGTTCCACCCCCAATAGCTGAGGCGCATACCGTAGTTGAGGCTGAGGATGCCGAAGCGGCTTTCCTTGCGGTAGGTGTCCTGGGCGAAGAGTTCAAGCCCGTTGGCGTTGATGGTGTTCTGCGCCCTCATGTTGTAGATGATTTGTAGGTCGTTGCCTGTGTGGGGTACGCTATAGCCGCTACTGTCGCGGTACTCCCATTCGTTGGAGTTCTCGCGCACTTTCTCGTGCTTCCAGCCGATGCCCGTCTGAAGCTGGTGCCTTCCTTTGTAGAGGTCGTACGTGAGCTTGACGGTCTGTACGGAGCTGTAGAGGAAGTTGCGGGCGTGTTCCATGTAGGAGCCGACGCCAAGCTGGTCGTCGCCATTGGTCTCGTTGAGCCAGTACTGTCCCTGGATGTCGTAGGTCTCCTTCTCGCGGTTATTGAAGATGGATGTGGTGAGGGTGAGATTGCCTTTGCCAAGCCTTCTGGCGGCGCGGAAGGTACCGAAGAGGGTCTGGAACTGGTCTTCTTCCTTGCCGTCGAAATAGACTTTGAAGCTCTTGACGTCCTCGAGGGTTCCGAACTTCGTCTCGCGGTCGGTAGGGGTGAAGTTGTAGTTGTTGCGGTTGATATAGACGATGGCATCGAAGGTCCAGTCCTTGGTGGGTGCCCAGCGCAGGTAGGCTTGGTAGTCGAGGAAGTTGGGCTTGTACTCGCCTTTGGTCTCAAGGCTTCCGAAGAGGTACTGGTTTGTCTTGTATCGGAACCCGTTGCTAAAGGAGAACTTTTTGTTTCCGTAGCCGACATACAGGTTGGCGCCGAGGATGCTGGCGGTAATGGTTGTCTCGAAGCGCTCGGGATGGGCGTAAGTGATGTCGAGCACGCTGGACATCTTGTCGCCATACTTAGCCTCGAAGCCGCCAGCCGAGAAGTTGATTTTCTCCACCATGTCGCTGTTGATAACGGAAAGGCCTTCCTGCTGTCCGCTGTTGATGAGCATGGGGCGGTAGATTTCCACGCCGTTGATATAGACGCAGTTCTCGTCGAACGAACCGCCTCGGACGTTGTATTGGCTGCTCAACTCGTTGTGGGTGCTGACACCGGCTTGCGTGGCGACAAGTTCCTCCACGGCGTTGCCGCTCGTGCTGGGCATCCGCTTGAGGTCTTTCTTGTTGAGCTCTTGCATGGAACCCATTTGCCGACGGGTTTCGGCGACTGTCACTTCGGCCATCTCCTGCCCCTTTTCGCGCATGACGATGTTGAGCGTCAGGTTGCCACGCGGCTTCTTGAGCACACGTTTACGCGTCTCGTAGCCTACCATGCTATAGACGACAACCACGCTGTCGGCAGTGGAGAAGGAGAGGCTGTACTGGCCTTCGAGCGATGCCGTCGTGCCAATGGGCTGTCCCTCTATGCGCACCATACAGAGCGACACGGGGTCCTGGTTCTCATCTACCACCTTACCTTTCAGGTGAACCTTTGCCGTATCGGGCTGCTCCTCATCCTGAGCAGATATGGTCAAAATGCCCCAGAAAAGAGGCAAAAGTATCAATAAGAAACGTTTCATCTTATATAATAACGTGAAAAATGCAAAATTATTGCATATCATTTTCCCTTTTTCATTATTAATTCTTCTTTTTTGTTGTACCTTTGCAAAGAAAATGTTCAACGACTGATGTATTATGGATTTTAACGAATTGATAAAAACAAGACGCAGCATGCGCCAGTTCACGGACGAGCTTTTGAGTGGCGACGACGTGAAACTGTTGCTTCGTGCAGGACTGATGGCCCCGAGCAGTAAGGGCCTGCACAGTTATGAGTTTGTGGTGGTGGAGGACAAGCAGATGCTCTCCGCTTTGAGCCAGTGCAAACAGGTTGGTTCCGACTTCCTGGCAGGGGCGCCTCTGGCAATCGTCGTGCTTGCCGACCCGACGGTCAGCGATGTCTGGATAGAAGATGCCTCCGTGGCTGCCACACATATCCTTCTGCAAGCCGAAGACCTCGGCCTCGGCGCCTGCTGGATTCAAGTTCGCGACAGATACGCCGACGACGGCCGTCCGACCGAACAGATAGTAAAGTCCCTGCTCGGCATTCCCGAAGAGCGGGGCGTGGTTTGCATCATTGCCGTAGGACACAAAGGCATGGAACGCAAGCCGCAAAACGAAGACCGCCTCAAGTGGGAACGTGTTCACATCGGTCAGTATGATTAACTACGACTTGAAGAAAATCAAGGCACTGGTCTTTGACGTTGACGGGGTGCTCAGCCAAGAGACGATCTGCGTAGATACCGAAGGGGCATTGCTTCGCACCGCAAACACGAAGGACGGCTACGCCCTGCATCTCGCAAAAAACTTGGGCTTCCACGTTGCCATTATCACAGGTGCTTGGGAAGAATCCATCCTCTCGCGCTACAAGGACATAGGCATTGAAGACGTGTTCCTCGCAAGTTCCGTCAAGACAGACGTCATGCAAAGGTTTCTCGCCAAACACCACCTCACGAAAGACGAAGTGCTCTATATGGGCGACGACATCCCCGACTATGAGGTGATGCAGCAAGTGGGATTGCCCTGCTGCCCCCGGGATGCTGCTCCCGAAATACGCGACATCTGCCTCTATGTCAGCCATCGCGACGGCGGTCGGGGGTGCGTCCGAGATGTCATCGAGCAAGTCCTCAAGGCTCAAGGGAAATGGATGGCAAACAAAGAAGCGTTCTGCTGGTAAAAAAAGGAATTAAGTAGTTAAGCCATTACCTTTTCCCCACCTGTAACAAGCAACCAAAACATTCGGCCTTAACTACATAACTACGTAACCACTTAACTACTGTAATGAATTCAGAATTATGCATTCTGCAATGAAAATAGTTTTAGCAAGCAACTCGCCTCGGCGCAAGGAACTCCTCTCCGGGCTTGGCCTCGAATACGAAGTCCGCACCCTTTCTGGTATTGACGAATCCTATCCGGAAGGGCTTCCGATGGAAGAGATTCCGCAGTACATCAGTCGCAAGAAGGCCGCGGCATATACTCTTGGCAACGACGAATTGCTCATCACAGCCGATACCATCGTCTGGCTCGACGGAGAAGTCTTGGGCAAACCTGCCAACGAAGCAGATGCCCGACAGATGCTCCACAAGCTTTCGGGCAAGACACATCAAGTCGTAACTGGCGTAACCCTTACATATCGGAGCGAAGATCTTCACCCCTCATATAAACATCATTCCTTTTCCTCTGTCAGCCAGGTCACATTTGCCCAGCTTACAGATGCCGAAATAGACTATTATGTCACGCATTTCCATCCTCTCGACAAGGCCGGAGCCTACGGCATTCAGGAATGGATAGGCTATATAGGCGTTGCCTGCATCCAAGGCTCCTACTTCAACGTCATGGGCCTCCCCGTCCAACGCCTTTATACGGAAATGAAAAAACTTCACTTCATTTAATTCAAATTCTTTTTCCCAATGCGCAAGTCTCTATTCACCTTTTCACCGCTTCTCCTTCTCCCCTTTTCTATTCTTTTCCTTTGCCTCTCGTGTTCTGAGGTAGATTCTGATTCCTATCCGCCAACATGGCTCGGCTTCACCTATACGACAGGCAGCTTTTCCAATTATGCGCAAGGCGGCACAGGCAACGTTACCCTGTATCTGGGCGACTCCATCCATCTGACTGCTTGCCAGAACGAACGGGGACGCCTCATCAATGCCACGGACTACACCTGGACGGTTTGCTACGATACCCTCGACACGAAGGGCAACAACAATCCCGATGACGATGTCATTGTTCATGTACAAAAAGAATACAATCAGCACACAAACTACGACGGCTATACGAATGGCGCAGACGACCCCGTAGGCCACCTGCTCATTCCTGCCAATGCCTTGCCCACCAATACCGGCAGAGACACCATCAAGTTTGTCGCACGCTATGTCTTTAGCGGAGGAGGCATTATCTACGATAACGGCAACATCGTAGATAACACTTCCTACAACGGACGCATCACGTCGCAAAGCGGCCCTACTGGAGGCGGGGCGGTAGGCTATTTCTATTTCTACGTCTCTGACCACAAGTCTGTTGACCTCGGTCTGCCAAGCGGCACCCTTTGGGCAACATGCAATGTCGGTGCGAACGGCCCCGAGGAATACGGAAAACTTTTTGCCTGGGGCGAAACGACCGACCTCGGAAAGACGACCTACGCGTGGAGCAATTACAAGTTTTGCAACGGCTCGTACAGCACCATCTCGAAATACTGCACGGACAGCAATTACGGAACAGTTGACAATGCGACAAAACTCAATTCGAAAGATGATGCCGCGAAGGAGAACTGGGGTGCCGATTGGCAAATGCCAAGCAAAGAACAGTTTGAGGAACTGCTGAACGACAGCTATACCACTTCCATCTGGACAACGACCCAAAACGGCACGAACGGCAGGCTCATTGTGAGCAAGCGCAATGGCAACAGTATTTTCCTGCCTGCTGCAGGTTCCCGCGACGGCTCGTACCTCCTCTACAAAGGCGACGTGGGCGGATACTGGTCGCTTTCCCTCGGCAGCGATTCGCCTGACGGCCGATGCCTGCACTTCGACTCGGGAAGCATCAATATGGCAGACAAGAGCCGCTGCTTAGGCTTGTCTGTCCGACCTGTTCACATTTAGTAAGTGACATAATAGTCAATCGTCAAATAGTCAAATCGTAAATAAATAGTAAATCGTAAATAAATAGTAAATCGTAAATTGTCAAATCGTAAATCATAATGAGGTACTTCCTGTTTATCAGCTTTTTTGTTTGTTGTTTTGACAGTTTCTGTTCGATTGGCTTGACGCGGTATGTCAATCCCTTTATGGGCACGACGACCCTTTGGACTCCCGAGGAATTGGGCTTCGTACCCAACCCGGGCGAAAGGCAATGGGGCGCAGAGACTTTTCCCGGAGCGGCCCTGCCCAACGCCATGGTGCAACTCACGCCTGTCACGAAGTACCGGAGCGGCTCCGGCTATCAATATGAGGACAGCCTCATCTACGGCTTCGCTCATACGAGCAAGGGACATTGGAACCTGCTGCACCTGCCCATCCTGCCTGTCACGGCAGAAGGCAAATGGACGCCCGACGACTACGCTTCCCACTACAACCATTCCCAGGAAGAGGCACATCCCGGCTATTACCGCGTCCTTCTCGACCGATACCACGTAGATGTAGAGCTTACCTCTACCCTTCGGTGCGGCTATCATCGCTATACGTTCAGGAAGGGCGACCATCGGGCCATCCTCATCGACATTGCCCGCTCCAACAACATGCCGCGCCACTGGGAGATACGTCAGGCTGGCGAGAATGCCTTCGAAGGCTTTCAGGATGGCGAGGGACGCATCTTCTTCTACGGAGAACTCTCCGAAGGCATCGAGAGCGTGACGGAAGAGCATGCCGCCGCCAACCCCAACCCTGCGGGAAGAAACTTCAACCGCCCCGTCGGAATAATAAAGATGAAGAAGGGAAGCAAGTCGCACTCAAAGAAGAAATCGGGAGGCTGCCTGGAACTGAAAATAGGCTTCTCCTTCGTCAGCATCGACAATGCCAAGGAGAACCTGAAGGCAGAGCTTGAAGGCAAAACGTTTGATGAAGTACGCAACGATGCCGACAGAATCTGGGAAGACATCCTCGGGCACATTCAAGTGGAAGGCGGAACAGAGGCAGAGCGCACAATGCTCTACTCCACCCTCTACAGGACGTTCCTCTTCCCCCACCTTCGCAGCGACGTGAACGGAGAACATCCTGGCGAAGCAATGCCTGGAGGCCAAAGGAACGGCCAAAGAGTTCAGGCAAGAAAAGACGATTTCCGCTACTACACCAACCCCTCCTTTTGGGACACCTACCGCAACAAGCTCATCCTGCTGGGCATGATAACGCCCGACGTAGCGAGGGACATCATCCGCTCCTGCATCGTTCGCGGCGAGGCCCGCGGCGGCTATATGCCCACATTCTTCCACGGCGACCATGCCTCCACCTTCGTGGCTGGCTCATGGCTGCGAGGCATACGCAACTTCGATCTGAACCGGGCATACGCCTTAATGCTGAAGAGCGCCACAGTGCCCGGAAGAGGCGGACGACCTTACCTCGACGAATACCTCGAGCGCGGATGGATTGCGGAAAAAGACACCACGAACGTCAAGACCGGCAACGAATACAAAGGCGCCGTCACCAAGACGATAGAGTATGCCTACGACGACTATGCAACGGCACTCGTGGCCCACGAACTCGGAGACAAAGAGAACGAGCAACTGCTGCTACAGCACTCGCAGAACTACAAAACCCTCTTCGACCCCTCCACCGGCTTCTGGCGAGGCAAAATCATAAGAGACGGCAAAGCACAATGGATTGAGGATTTCCGCCCGAACTATCCCTACTATCAGTACATGTATCGTGAAGCAGACGCCTGGAACTCACTCTTCTTCGCACCTCACGACCCGATGGGGATGGTTGCCCTCTACCCCTCCAAAGAGGCCGTCGAAAGAAAACTCGACTCCCTCTTCACCACCCCCAATGGCGGCTATCTGGCCTTCAACTGCACAGGCTATCTCGGTTCCTACTGCCACGGCAACCAACCCGGCCACAGCATCCCCTACGCCTACTATTTCGTTGACAAGCAAGAGAAAGCCCAGCACGTCCTGAACACCCTGATGCACAAGTACTACGGCATGGGCCCCGAAGGACTGGCTTACGCTGGGATGGACGATGCCGGCGAGATGTCGTCATGGTACGTGCTGAACGCCATCGGCATCTACACCTATTCACCAGCCGACCCAGAATACATCGTCACCGTGCCACTCTTCGACAAAGTGCACTTCACGCTTGCCGGCGGTCAGAGCTTCGACATCGTCAAGGAAGGCAAAGGCGAGAAGATCGAGCGCATCACCATCGGCGGCCAGCCACTCGAAGGCTGGTTCGTCAAGCACGAAGACCTGGCAAAAGGAAAACAACTGAACATTTACGTCATTGAACAATGACAATATAATTTACTATTTGACGATTTACGAATTAGTAACTGAAGTTTCGGAAGTTATAATAGAAGTTAAAATGGAAGTTAACTCGCTACACTCGTCGAAGTTAAAATGGACAATAGCGTATGAACAGACTGCATTCAAAGCTAACGTCCAGCCAGCTTGCTGGCTTTACTTCCTGCGCAAAGCACATTTACTCCCTATTTAACGTGAATTCGACGAAAATGGAAACTTACAGCCTATCTTGTGTTAAA
>CAMKTM010000025.1 GCA_946415695.1 uncultured Prevotellaceae bacterium
TGAAATCGATGGAACTGGAGATAATGAAATAAATTCCCCGGACACCAATAATTTTATTATATTGCTGTCCGGTAAAATCGGTCTGTACTGAGAACTGTCAATAATGGTTAAGCATTATTGCAATAAGGGTTAAGCATTATAGCAATAAGGGTTATATTAGTGCCCAATAAAAACGTTTCATTGCTCCTTCTGTGGTTAGCTTTCATTATTCGAGTAATTGGCGTAATTCGTGGTTAAAATAAATCTGTTTAATATGCTCAATCTGTGGTTGATTGAAAACTCACGAAACTTAAATCAAATAAATTTGGTTTATATTCATTTTCTTCGTAATTTTGCAAAATGATTGTCACGGAGTTAAAACGATTGGCATGGGCATTGCTGCTGCTCGTGGTGCAGGTGTTCGTTCTCGACCATGTGCATCCTTGGGGCTATGGGGCGCCATTGGTGTGCCCGCTTGTCATCATTGCTTTGCCTTTGGGGACTTCGCGGACAGAAGCTTTGCTCTGGGGCTTTGGCGTGGGATTCATTGCCGACATCTTCGCTGGCACTTCGGGCATCAGCAGTGCTGCCCTGACGTTCATTGCCTTCCTCCAGCCGCCCTTGCTGAAGCTTATGGCTCCCCGCGACTTCGAAGAGGAGCTTCATCCCTCCTTCTCCGCCATGGGGCGCTGGAACCATTTCCGCTTCATCGCGCTGCTGCTCCTTATTCATCACCTCGTCTATTTTGCTCTCGAAGGCTTTTCCTACTTCCTCATCGTGGACATCGCCATAAGCATGGGAGTGAGCTATGCGGCTTCGCTGTTGCTGATCCTCTTGGTTGAGTACATCCGTAACCCTCAAAAATAAAGTGGCGACATGGACGGAAAGCAAGGCTCGGCGAAAGTCAAGCAAGGCTCGGCGAAAGCCAACTACGAGCTTGAGAAGCGCAAATACGTGATTGGCGGCGCAGCCGTGTTCATCATCCTTGTCTATCTGCTTCGCCTTTTCACTTTGCAACTCCTCAGCGAGGACTTCAAGAAGAGTGCCGACTCCAACGCCTTCCTCCAGCGCATCCAGTATCCAGCCCGAGGCGCCATCTCCGACCGCAGCGGCAAACTGCTCGTCTATAACCAGCCGGCCTACGACGTGATGGTCATCATGAGAGAGCAAGTGGGCGTTGACACGCTCGACCTCTGCGAAAGCCTCGGCATCACCCGCGACTGGTACGAGCGCCGAATGGAGGAGATAAAAGACCCTAAGCGCAACCCCGGCTACAGCTCCTACACCCAGCAGGTCTTCATGAGCCAGCTCTCCGTAGAAGAGTTCAGCCGCTTCCAAGAGAAACTCTTCCGCTTCCCAGGCTTCTACATCCAGAAGCGAAGCATCAGGCAGTACAACTATCCGAACGCTGCCCAACTGCTCGGCGACATCGGCGAAGTCAGTCCCGAAGACATCGAGGCCGACCATTATTACAGAAGCGGCGACTACATCGGCAAGCTTGGCGTGGAGCGTTCGTACGAGACTGCGCTGAGAGGAGAGAAGGGAATGGAAATCCTGCTGCGCGACGCAAGAGGACGTATCAAGGGACGTTACCAAAACGGCAAGTTCGACGTGGCTCCCGTCCCGGGGCACAACCTCACGATGAGCATCGACATCGAGCTACAAGCCCTCGGCGAACGTCTGATGAAAGGCAAGCTGGGCAGCATCGTCGCCATCGAGCCGAGCACCGGCGAAGTGCTCTGCATGGTATCAAGCCCCACCTACGACCCTCGCATCATGATAGGCCGTCAGCGAGGAAAGAGCCAGAAACTGCTTGCCGCCGACCCCCGCAAGCCCCTCCTCAACCGCGCCATCATGGGACAATACCCTCCCGGCTCAACCTTTAAGACGAGCCAGGCCCTCACATTCCTTCAGGAAGGCATCATCACACCGCAAACCGCCTATTCCTGCAGCCATGGCTTCCACTTCAGAGGACTCAAGGTTGGCTGCCACGGCCACGGATCGCCCCTCCCGCTCGTCCCTGCCATCGCCACCTCGTGCAACGGCTATTTCTGCTGGGGACTCTACCACATGTTCGGCAACAGAAAGAAGTACAAGACGGTGCAGGACGCCATGACGACATGGAAGGACTACATGGTGAGCATGGGCTTCGGCTACAAGCTCGGCATAGACCTGCCCGGCGAGAAGCGCGGCATGATTCCCAACGCACTCTTCTACGACAAAGCCTATCGCGGCGACTGGAGCGGCCTGACCGTCATCAGCATCAGCATCGGACAAGGCGAAGTCAACCTCACGCCTTTGCAGATTGCCAACCTCGGCGCCACCATCGCCAACAGAGGCTATTACATCATCCCGCACGTCGTGAAGGAAGTGCAAGGCATGCCAAAAGACACACTCTACACGAAGAAACACTACACGAAAGTCGAGCGGGAGCACTACGAGACAGTCGTCCAGGGAATGCGACAGGCCGTGCTTGGCGGCACTTGCCGTGTAGCCAACACAACGAACTATGAAGTATGCGGCAAGACCGGAACGGCACAAAACCCGCACGGGCAAGACCACAGTGTCTTCATGGGCTTCGCCCCTCGCGAGAACCCGAAGATAGCCATCTGCGTCTATGTGGAAAACGGCACATGGGGAGCAACCTACGGCGTGCCCATCGGAGCCTTGATGATGGAGCAGTACATCAACGGCAAACTCTCCGAAGCAAGCCAAGAACGCGCCACATCCTTCGAGAACAAACACTTGTACAAGACAAGCGATGAAACAAGCGAAGAACAATAAACAAAAGAAAGAGGCAACATCGCTCTGGAGCTCCATCGACTGGCCCACCATCTTCATCTACGTAGTGCTGCTGGCACTGGGCTGGATGAGTGTGTGCGGAGCCAGCTACGACTTCGACCAGGCAGCAGGCATCCTCGACTTCTCCACCCGAAGCGGCATGCAAATCGTCTGGATCGGCAGTTCTTTGATTCTTGCCTTCCTCATCCTTATGATCGACGACCGAGTCATCGAGTCGCTTTCATACATTATATATATATGTTTCCTCGGCTTGCTTTTCGCCACACCCTTCTTGGCTCACGAAATCAAAGGCTCCATGTCATGGATTAAGATAGGCAATTTCAGCGTACAACCCGCAGAGTTCGCGAAGTTCGGCGTAGCGCTTTGCCTGGCAAAGGTGATGAGCACCTACGGCTTCGACGTCAGGAAATGGCGCGACTTCGTTATATGCGTTGCTCTGATAGTCGTTCCCATGGGCCTGATTGTCATGCAGAAAGAGACGGGCAGCGCACTTGTCTATAGCGCATTCTTCCTGATGCTATACCGCGAAGGAATGCCCGGCAGCATTCTCTTCGTCGCCATTGCTGCCGTGGTCTATTTCGTCGTAGGCGTACGCTATGCCGACACTCCGCTCTGGGGCATTGAGCAGATGAGCCTCGGGCACGGGCTCGTCATGCTGCTCATACAAGTCTTTACCATCGGGCTTGCCATAGTTTTAGGGGGCAAGGAGCAGGGGGCAAGGAACAAAAGAATGGACCTCGGCAAAATTCTCCTTTACACGTTGGCCATTGATGCCGCCGCCATTCTCTTCGCCCGCTACGTCTATCCCTGCAATGCCGTTTGGGCAATGGTCGTTGCCTGCGGCGCACTGGCTCTTTATCTGCTCTATCTCTCGCTTCGCGACCGCGCCATCTCCTATTGCCTCATAAGCCTCTTCACCTTGGGCAGCATGGTCTTCTACTATTCCACAGACTTCGTGCTGAACAGGGTACTGGAGGCGCACCAGCAGACGCGAATCCAGGTCTTACTTGGCTTGAAGGACGACCCTCGCGGCGTTGGCTATAACGTCATACAAGCCAAGATAGCGATCGGCTCGGGCGGGCTGGAAGGGAAGGGCTTCCTGAACGGCACACAGACAAAGCTAAAATACGTACCGGAGCAGGACACCGACTTCATCTTCTGCACCGTGGGCGAAGAAGAAGGCTTCATCGGTTGCGCCATCGTGCTTCTGCTCTTCCTTTCGCTCATCCTGAGGCTTTTGCACCTGGCAGAACGGCAGCCATACACCTTTGGACGAGTGTATGGATATTGCGTCCTGAGCATCTTCCTTTTCCATGTCTTTATCAACGTCGGGATGGTGCTTGGCCTCACGCCTGTCATCGGCATTCCCCTGCCTTTCTTCAGCTATGGCGGCTCTTCGCTATGGGGCTTCACCATTCTGCTCTTCATTTTCCTCAGGATAGATGCCGGCGCTGGCAGGTTACAACGCTAATGAGAGAGGGAGAAAAGGAGAATTTCTCATCTTTCCACACAAAAAAAGGCGTTTTTCTTTGAACCAAAGGAAATAAATCGTATATTTGTACGCAATTACTAACAACAAACTGAATAATTTACCTTAAACTTCTAATGAGAAAATACCTTTTTTATGCGCTTGCCCTAGCCAGCATCGTCGTGACTGGATGCACGGAAAACATAGACACTTCCGCTCGTTATGTCTTTAAGGAAGAGACCATAACCAGCTATTTGAGTAAACACGAACAGTACAGCGAATACTACCGCCTGCTGGGAGAAGTGGCAGTAAGCAAATACAGCGAGACAAAAGTCTTGCAGTTACTTTCCGCACGCGGAAACTATACGGTCTTTGCTCCCACGAACAATGCCATTCAGCAGTACCTCGACACACTCATGCAGCAAGGGCTAATCCCAGAAGCCAAGTGGGAAGCCTTCCCCAACGACCGCAAGCGCGATTCCATCAGCCACGTCATCGTCTTCAACAGCATCATCGACAGTGGCGACGATTACTCCTATTTCGAAATAAACAACTTGCCTTCGCCCACAGCCACATCTAACAGCGTGGAGTTCACCATACCCAACATGAACGACCGCAAGCTCGTGGTGCAATACACCAACAGGCCGGACAGCATCCTCATCAACAATTGCGACATCGACCGCTCCAACAGAGACATCCTCTGCATCAATGGCGTCATACATGCCATGCATGGCGTCATCTCGCCCAGCAACAACACAATGGACCAAATGCTGAAGAAGTACGCCGAGGACGAGAACTCCGGCTTCGTCATTGCAGCAAAACTCATTGAGGCATGCGGCTTGAGCAAAGACATCTCTGCCGACCGCGATGAAGTCTATGAAGACCTCTTCCAAACCGACAAAATAAAGAAAACAGAAAACAGCATCGGCGATGGCGGCAACGAAACATTCCACACGCCCGAACACCGCTACTTCGGCTTCACCTACTTTGCCGAAACCGACGAGTTCTGGACGAGTGCCATTGGGAAAAACGTCATGGACATCACCATGGAGGACGTGATGACGTACCTCGACGCACAAGGCATATATCCGGAAGCAAAACGAGACATCAACTACAAGGAGAAAGACAACCTCCTCTATCAGTTTGTCACCTATCACCTGCTGCCAGAACGCCTGAGCCCCGACAAACTCGTTTATCACTACAACGAAAAGGGCTACGACATCAACCGCAAGACACCCACCGTGGCCGTCATGGAGTTCTACACCACCATGGGCAAACGCCGTCTGCTCAAACTCTTCGAGAGCCGACAGAGCAATGGCGTACACATCAACCGATTCCCAAATCTTGACGATGAACGCCAAGGCACTTACCACGAACTTTCCTGCGACCCCGACAAGGAAGGCATCCGAATAGGCGAACCCAACCTCGAGGGAGACAACAACATACGCAACGGCATCATCTATCCCATCGACAAACTGCTCTACTACAGCGACGAGACACGCGCCAATCTGCAGAAACAGCGCATCCGCTGGAGCGTGCCAAGCATGTGGCCGGAATTTATGAACAACGACATCCGCTGCAATGAAATCACCGACGAGAAACACAAAAACGTATATATTCCCACCGACCAGGAATACAAGTATCTCGAAGACGTAGATATATCCAAAGACACCAAGTTCTTCTATTGGACAGGACGAGGCAATGGCTGGGCAAACATGCAAGGCGACGAAATGACCATACGCGGCATAACAGACTGCATCATGCGCCTGCCGCCAGTCCCCATGCGAGGCACCTACGAACTGAGATTTGCCATACAAAGCGGTGGCGAACGCCGTGGCATGGTACAATTCTATTGGGGTAGCAACAAAGAGAAACTCGTGGCAATGGGCATTCCCATGGACTTGAGACAAGCAGGCGACAACACGCTGCACATCCCGGGAAACGACCCCGTCAGCGACATAGGCTATGCCCTTGACACCGACGACGAAGAGTTCAACGCCGAAGTGGATAAGCGCCTGCGCAACAACGGATTTATGAAAGGCTGCAACCAATATTGCGCCGGAGCACCTGGCAGCAGCACAATGATGCGAGGCAACACAAACTGCATACGCCGCATCATCATCCGCGCAACCATGGACCCCGACGTCACCTACTACATACGCTTCAAGACCGTCCTGGACGACGAGACACGATTCTTCTACATGGACTACATGGAGTATTGCGCCAAGGAAGTCTATGACAACCCCGAAAAGCCAGAAGACATCTGGTAAAGCAGCGGCAATAACTGGCACGAGACTGTGCCGACAGTAACAACAACGGATTTCACGGATTATCTTATACGCTGATTATCAGTATAAGAAACGTCCGTGAAATCCGTTGTTTTATATTGGTGTCAGGGAAAATTATTTCATCATCTCCTGCACCCTCCTAACCATCGGTATTTAGAACTATTGCTGTCCGGTAAATTCGGCATGAAAGGCCATTAAGCTGTCAGTCCAGGGCGCTATTTACTTCTGCCCTTAAAGAAGATGTGTCAAAACACAATCAATATAATAAAACAACGGATTACACGTATTTAACGGATTTAAGCGATGCTGATAATCAGCAAATAAGATAATCCGTAAAATCCGTGTAATCCGTTGTTGTTAATTATGACACATCCTCCTCGTTGACAATAATGCTGTGCCTCGTTGACAATAAAGGCGTGCCTCGTTGACAATAAAGGCGTGCCTCGTTGGCAATAAAGGCGTGCCTCGTTGGCAATAAAGGCGTGCCTCGTTTTTGGGGACGACATGCGTTGACTCCTTTTCCGTCGAACTCAGGTTCATTATGACACATCCTCCTGACTGCTTAATGGCCTTTCAGGCCGATTTCCACGGACACCAATAATACAGGTCAAGCATTATGCCATAAAGGTTAAGCATTATGCTCAGCACGCTGTATCAACTTGTCGGAACCTCCGAAACTTAAAACTACTAATGCTGTCCGGGGAATTCGGCCTGACTGCTTTACTCAGTAGCAAAGCAGTGAGAATAAATGCAAAAACAGACAAGTTCTCTTGCTTAATGCGCAGAACTTGTCTGTTTAGCTGTTTCTGAACTGTCTGTTATTTACGCGGGAAGAGTTTTTTCCACAGACTCTTTTTCTTCTTCTTGTCGCTGCCATAGCCATAGCCGTAACCATAGCCGTAGCCATAACCGTAACCATAGCCGTACTTCTTGCTCTTGATGCGGCTGTCGTTGATGACGATGCAGAGGTGGTTGAACTTCTTTTCCTGATGCAGACGCTCGAGTTCAGGCAGATAGCGACGGTCAACCTTTGTCTCGCGAAGGACGTAGATGGTCAGGTCGGCCACACGGTTGACGATGCCGGCATCGGCAACCACCTGTGCAGGAACATTATCGATAATGATATAGTCATACTTTTTCTTCAGTTCCTCAATACACTGCTCCAAGCGATTGCTCATCAGGAGCTCTGTGGGGTTAGGTGCTACGATGCCTGCAGGCAGGATGTCGAGGTTACATTCTTTGCTCTTCGTAACAATCAGGCTATTCAGGTCATCGACGTTTCCTGAGAGATAGGACGTAAGGCCATGCTGACTCTCCATGGCAGAGAGACGGCTTCTTGTGCGCTTACGAATATCGGCATCGATGAGTACGACTTTCTTGCCTGTCAGTCCAAGCGTAGCGGCGAAGTTACCGCTGATGAACGTCTTGCCTTCTCCAGGCATGGTGCTGGTGAGCATTATCACACGCGCATCCTTGTTGATGAAAGGCATGTTGAAGCGTATCATGCGGAATGCCTCGGCAATGGCCTCATCCTTCTGTCCGTCAACGATAATCTCGGAGTCGAGGATGCCCGACTTGCTGTGAGGAACTTCGCCAAGAATGGGAATAGTGGTAAACTTCTCAATATCCTTGCGCCCATGCACTGAGACGTCGAAGAACTTCTTCAACTGGAAATAGAGGAAGGGGATGAGGATTCCAAGGATGAAGGCCATCATCATAATGACCATTTTGCGGGGCGAGACAGGAACCCGACTGCCGAACGGCTGCTCAACGACACGAATGTTGGCCTCCGTAATGGCAAGCTGCAGAGCCGTCTCCTCGCGCTTGTTGAGCAGATAGGTGTAGAGCGTCTCCTTGATGGTTTGCTGACGTGCGATGTCGATGACCTTCTTCTCTTTCTGAGGAACAGATTGCAAGCTGCCCATGAGTCCGGCCTCTTCCTTCTTAGCCTTCTCCACCTGCAACTTGAGGCTGGAGCTGTAGCCTTTGAGCGAAGCAAGTACGGTGGTTCGCATCTGCTCGAGGTTGCGGTCCATGTCCTGAATGGTGGGACTGTTCTCGGAGGTGTTCTCCGCCAAGCGGTTGCGCTGCAGCATCAACTGGTTATAATTGTTGATCTGCGACGCGATGCCCGTATCGCTGATACCGCCCATCGTCGGGATAAGGTTGTTGCCCGAGATGTTCGACGTGAGGTAATCAACAAGGTACTGTATCATCGAGTACTGCGTCTCTGCCTGCACGGTGCGCTGGCGGGCAGTGCTGCTCTGAGCGATGTAAGCTTCGCTGCTGGCCTTGATGTCCACCAGACCGCTGCTTTGCTTGAACTCTGCCATTTTGCCTTCCACTTCGCTCAATTCGGAATGGATAAGGGAGATACGGTCCTCGATGAACTCTGATGTGCTCTTGGCAATCTGGTTCTTGTCGTCGATGATGCTGCGCTTGTAAGCATCAAGCAGGCCGCTGAGGATGTCGTCGGCACGCTGGATGTTTGTGTCCGTGCAGGTGATGCGAACCAAGGTGCTTTCCTTGTCAATCTCGCTGCTGGTCACTTTGTTGAACAACATAATGGCTGCATCCTCCTGACTGATGCGCTGAACATTGATTGACTGACCGACGAAATTCTCGAGCCTGTCCTCATTGGGACTTGCGATGAAATCGCCGAAGGGCGTCTTCACAGCCTTGCCCCACTCCACCTTTGCCGTAAAGTCTGACTCTTCCATAGGAATGCCATACTTCACTTCGGAAATGGTGCCGCCTTCCTTGCCGTCCAGGGTAAACATGAAGTTTGCCGGCACCTGAAACTCTGTAATGAAGTTTACGGTGAAAGGACGGTTGTTGTAGAGCGAGACATTCCGCAAGCCGGAACGCACGTTGTACATGACATCGAGCTGAAGGTTTCTTGCCACTTCTTGAGCAAGCTGGAAAGAATGCAGGATATAAACCTCGTTCTTAACACTCGCCCCGGCAAGCACGCCATTAAGCTGCATCAGAGCATCGGTGCTTATATTCGAGCGTCTTGCGCCACCTTGTCCATTGTCATCCTTAACAAGCATCACTGCCTGCCGCTGATAAACGTTCGACAACGTAGCAAGATAAAGACGAGCTACTGCCAAACAGATTACAACCGAAATGAGGAACCACACCCAATTGGCGACAAAGGTGTCAAGAACATCGCGCAATGAAAGTGTCTCATCTATGCCCGTGTTCCTTGTATTGCGCTTACGAGCTGAATTATTATTGTTTGCTTCCATATTCTAAAGTTAAAGATAAAAGCGAATGGGGGAAAGCCACTCTGATTATTTCCTTGTAAGTGCAACAACAAGAGAAACCACGCTGACAATCATGCCGACAACGGTACTGCCGACGGACAACCATGTGTAGCTGGTGCTACCCTTCACGCGCTGGCTCTTGTTAGGCTGAACGTAAACGACATCATTCTGCTGCAAATAATAGGCAGGCGAATTGAACACGGCCTGATTGTCAAGCAGATTGATCTCATAGGCTCTTCGCTGACCATTCTCTTCTCGAATAACAAGGACATTGTCACGATACGCACTATTCGTCAAGTCACCAGCTTTGCCCAGCGCCTCGAGAATGGTAAGACGTTCTCCCTGATAAGTCTGTGTTCCCGGATTCCTGACATCGCCAATAACCGTTACCTTGAAGCTCATTATCTTTGTGTTGACCACGGCATCGTTGATATAACCTTCTTCAATCATGCGCTTCTGAATCATGGCGGAAATCTCGCCTGTCGTCATGCCACCCACATGAATCCTGCCGAAAATGGGGAACTCAATGTTTCCTTCCTTATCCACACGGAAATATGAAACACCGGAAGACACGTTAATTGTATTTGTTCCTACTGAGGAGTTATTACCGCCACCGATAAGCGTGTTATTGTTGAACCTGGCAATCAGTTCTGCATCTTTACTTGCAACAGAAATGGCAAGCTGGTCGTCAGGCTGCGTGCGCAACTCTATGTAATCATTTATCTCCCGGGGAAGGGCATAAGCCGTTGTGGCGCCCTGCAGATAAATCATCTTTTTATTTGACACACAAGAAGTCATTATGCACGAGCATAAAGCACAAGAAAGGAGTAACTTGCTAATTGGTAAATGTTTTGTCTTTTTCATTTTATTTCAAACAATTTTGAGCGCAAAATTACTAAAAAATTATCAGAAAGGCTCATCTTAAAAGAAAAAAACTTGCTTTAATTGCAATTATTGCACAGAAATAGCTAACTTGCAGGCGAATTATGCGAAAAGCCACGACAAAAGTCTATGAAAAAACTCTCTATCCGCCCACTTTTAGCTCTTTGCTTCCTGCTCCTTGTCCCTCAATCTTTTTCTCAGGAACTATTAAAAGGCAACGCGTCATACTACTCCGATAAGCTTCATGGCCGCCGCATGGCGAACGGGGAGCTTTATCATCGGGACAGCATGACGTGTGCACACCAGAAATTTCCTTTCGGCACGTTGCTGAAAGTCCGGAATCCGCTCAACGACCGCACCGTTGTTGTGCGCGTCACAGACCGCGGCCCATACTCGAAGCGTTTTATCCTCGACCTGAGCAGAGCAGCAGCCCGCGAGCTGGACATCATCAGGGCAGGCTTCACCATGGTAGAGATTACGCCCTACCATCCGGGCGAAGTTCCTTACCGTGCAGAGAAGGACAGCATCCCCGAGATACCGGAACTCGACCTGCACTACACGCCCACTGCCACTTATCCTGACCCTGCCTGGCAGCGTGACACTACAGAGATTGATTAAGAGAGGGCCTTAACATTACTTTTGCACGAACTTCCTTCCTTGCTGTACACGAAGGCCTTTTGCGTGTTTCGTTACAGGACGGCCCTGAAGATCAAAGCATTTTCGATTTGACGATTTACGATTTATGATTTCATCTTCGTCTGGGAATGCTTTTAAGGCAGTGGCAATGCCTTCGGGAGCTTCGGCAAGCGTCCAAAAGGAACGGTGGTTGGTGCCTGCTGTGGCAGCGTATGTCTGAACGAGGCAATCCGCCTGATTGCTTTCGGCACGAAGATTAAGGCCAATGGTGCCAGACGTAAAGTCGTGAGGTGTGACGGAAGTGCAGGCGAAACCATAGCGACCGCCTTCGCTTGTCTGTGCCGCCACATAGTATTCCACGCCCTCATTGCCCATTGTGACCGCCTTACCTGATTCCTTCGCATAGCCTTGAATGTAGCGTCCTGTCAAGAGGTTGCGGACATAATAGCATTGGGCATTTCCCGTAGGCACGAAAATCCAACAAGCCGCATCGCCGACACTTGCCTCACAGGAAATGCGGTCGTCGCTTTCTTTGTTGTCAACCATATAGGCTGGCGTGCCGGAGAAGTTGCGAATGGTATAAGCCTGATCCTTCAGGGGCCAATTATCGACAGGTGGTTCGTCGCCTCCTCCACCGGGATAATAGGGAGAGGGGTCGAAGGTGCCAGCCTGAATCTGACGTATTTCTTCGGCAGAAAGTATGCCTTTGAAGAACCAGGCATCGTCGATGTAGCCTTTGAAGTAGTCCTTTCCTGCCTTGTGGCCGCCGATGCGGAAGCCGCCGGTGCACGTCTCGAAAGCACCTGTTGCCAAAGTGCAGTCACGTTCCCCATTTATATAATAGGTAATGCTCTGGCTGACAGGGTCGCAGACGATAGCTACATGCTGCCAGGTGCCGGGCTTCAGCGAGCCAGCCGAGGCGCGGTGTTGGCTGCCGCCAAGGAAATTGTTATAGAGGAAAGTGGGCGTGCCGCCTGATGTCGGTGCTTCTGCTCGTCCATAGAGGAAGATGCGTCCGGTGCCTGCATTGTCTTTCTGAGCAAGGATTACCTCGTCGCGGAAATAGATGCCGTTATCTGTCTGGTTGCTGGCATTGGGTGCCTCAGTGTTCTCGTCATAGACCCAGGCGCAGAAGGTTGTCTGTGTGGTGCGGGTGTCGAAGATACCGGTGATGTTCAGGTCTGCATACTGTGCATTTCCGTTGAGATGCAGTGCCTGGCCGGTTTTTCCCGTGCCGTAAGTAACGCCGTTGGCACTTGGCGTAAGGGTGTACTTGGCAGGCGATTCATCGGTAAGATTGCCGTCGAAGGGATAGTGGAAGATGAGTTCGGTCGTTGTCTCGGGGATGTCATCAGCCACATTCAGTCCGACGCTCTTTGCCCAAGTGTTCCATAGGCTCTTCATCTCGCGCACCTTTTCGGGATATTCTGCTGCTACGTTGTTTGTCTCGGAGAGGTCGTGGGCTAGGTCGAAGAGCTGCCAGCCGCCATTTGCCAGCGCGGTGAGGCGCCAGTTGCCTTTGCGGATGGCTTTACCGTTCTCGTGTTCCCAGTACATCGTACGCTCGTCGTCCCAGCTCTCTTTCTCCTGAAGCAGGGGGACGAAGCTGCGTGCCTCTTCGCAGAGCGGCTTGATGCTGTTGCCGCCATAGAAGGAAGGATAGTCTGCTCCGGCAAGTTCAAGACAGGTCGGCATGACGTCGAGGAAGCTGCAGGGTTGCGACATGACGGTGCCCTCTTTGTCCTTTGCCATGCCGGCAGGCCAATGTACGATGGTTGGAGCTGCTGTTCCGCCATGGAACTGGGTTGTCTTCCAGTAACGGAAAGGCGTGTTGACGGCTCCAGCCCAACCTGTATGCAGATAATTATAGGTGAGCTGACCGCCGGGGACAGCTGCATTGTGCACCACCATCTGTCCGCTACGAGTACGGTCGTGGCGGTCGAATTCGCCGATGTTGTAGTTCTCGCTCGATGCGCCATTGTCGGAGGTGAAGATGATGAGGGTATTGTCGAAGATGCCTCTGCGCTTCAGTTCGTCGATGATGCGCCCTATGTTCTGGTCCACGCAGTCAACCATAGCGGCATGCACCTCCATGTTGGCTGCCTGGAAAGCCTTGTTCGTCTCGTCTTCCCACTTTCGTCCGGAGGCATTGGTGGCGACGGGCATCTCGTCAGGATTGATAAGGCCGAGCTCCTGCATCCTCTGGTAGCGACGCTGTCGCAGGACGTCCCAACCATCATCGTACTTTCCTTTGTACTTCGCTATGTCCTGAGGCTTTGCCTGAACGGGCCAGTGCGGTTCCTGGAAAGCGACGTACATGAAGAAGGGCTTGCCGTCGGCAGTCATTTCGTCCATCATGTCGATGGCTTTGTCTGCCACGAAGTCGGCGTAGTAGAAGTTCTCGGGTATGCTTTCCGTGAAGATGGGTTCTTCGTTGTGCACGAGGGAGAAGGGATCGAAGTGGTCTGTCACACCCCAGATGGTGCCCCAGTGCTGGTCGAAGCCTCGGTTGCAGGGATAGGTGTCAATGGGTGCGAAGGGACGGTTGTCGAAGTAGCTCTGGTGGGAGAGCCACTTCATCTGGTCGTCTCTGTTGCCGATGCCTTGTGTGAGCGATAGGTGCCACTTGCCGCTCATGCCGGTGTGGTAGCCTGCATCGCGGAGCGCTTCGGGGATGGTGACGCAGTCTTTCGTGAGGCTGAGGCCCATGCCTGTGATGCCGACGGTCTGTGCGTAGCGTCCGGTCAGGAGCTGGGCTCGCGATGGGCAGCTGCGGCCTGAGTTGTAGAACTGCGTGAAGCGCATACCGGAAGCGGCAAGCGCATTGAGATTTGGACTTTCCACTTCTCCGCCGAAGCATTCGAGGTCGGAGTAGCCCATGTCGTCAACGACGATGAGCATGATGTTGGGGCGCTGTGCCTGCTGGGCAGAAGCAATTGCCGGCAGAAGTGTCGGCAATGCTGTAAGGGCGCGATGAAACTTCTTCATGGCCTATGTGTTTATGTTATGAATTAATAGAGGACTTTCTTACCGCCTACTATGTTGATGCCGCGCTGCATCTTCTGGATGCGCTGACCTGCGAGGTTGTAGATAACGTCGTTAAAGTCTTTAGAGTCCTTAAGGTCTTTAATGTCAGTTGCGTCATCGCCCTCGAAGTAGAAGGCCTTCACACCTGCGCTGCTGGTGATATAAGCCTTGCCGGCGGAAATGGTTGTGCCTGTTGCAACTTGATAGAAGCCTGTCTCGCCGCCGACTTGTGCCAGGATGTACTGCGAACCATCGGCGGTGATGCCCGTAGATGCTTCTAAATCGTTGTTTGAGAAGTCGCTTGTAGCTGTCTTGGCGATGGTGGCAAAGAGGTTGCCCTTGAGGATAACGGCCTCTCCTGCAGGCACGTCGCTCACTTCAGCAAGGCTGACATAAGAGCCACTTACTTTGCCTATAAATGCCTGAGCACCAAGGATGACGACATCCTCCGTAGCGCAATAGGTGGCATAGCCTGCTGCGGTGATGCTCTGCGGCTCCAGTTCGGTGAACTTCCAGAAGGAGCGGTGGTTTTGTCCTGCTTTGGCAGCGAAGGTCTGAACGATATTGTCGTTGCGCCAGTTCCAGCCGATGCAACCGTCGGTGAACGCCGTGTTGCTCATGTCTGCTGAAGTCAGGCCGAAGCAATCCTGACCTTCCTGGTCGCTGCAGTTCACGATGACGTATGCCACAGGAGTAGAACCCATCGTGATTGCCACTTCAGCTGATGTGGCACAAGCCTGTGCATAGCGGCCCGTCAGCACATTCTTCACATAGAACTGACCGTTGCCTGCGTCCTCGAACTGCCAAAGGCTGGCATTGTCGAGGCCGCCCATCGCGAGTTCGTTGCCACCGTTGTCCTTGATATAGACATTGTTGTCGTTGCGATTGGACATCGTATAGACCTTGCTTGTGCTGATGACCATCGGCGGCGTCACAAGGGTGAGCTTCCAGAAAGAGCGGTGGTTGGTGCCTGCTGCAGCTGCGAAAGTCTGTACGGTATTATCGCCTTTCCAGTTCCAACCCACGCAGCCGCTGGTGAACTCGGTATTGCTCTCGTTGGTAGAGGTAATGCCGAACATGTCGGTACCCTCAACGGAACATTCCTTCACACGGTACTCCACGGGGGCGTTGCCCATCGTCACGTTGACCTCAGTCGAAGTGCTGCACTGCTGGGCATAACGGCCTGTCTTCTTGTTCTTCAGGTAGTAGCAGCCTTCATTGCCTGTCGCGATGAATTGCCAGTAGCAAGCATCGTCGAAGCCACCCAGCTGGATGATATCGACACCTGTGTCCTTGACATAGAGATTCACATCATTGCGATTGGAAATGGTGTAATACTGGCCGTCCTCGATGGTGAGGGCGAACATGGTCTGTGCTGCGCAGAAGGCTGCAAAGAGAAGAAGTAAAACTTTTTTCATTGTTGTTTATATTAAAATAATATATGTAATTTTCTAATTTGACATATAATTCGCAAAAAGGTTTAATTATAAATGTATTATTTTTCATTTAACGAAATTTGCCGATGCGTAGGCGGGTCTTGGCTTTTTCCTTGTGGCAAGGAAGGGGCTTAGGAGTGACGAAGCACGTCTTAGGCCACTACAGGCAAGACGATATGGCACGGCAAGGAGTTTGCTTGTACATGTATAAGCAATTGCTTTTACATGTACAAGCAATTGCACGTACATGTACAAGCAAACAACACGCTGTGGGACGATCGGGGAAAAGGCAAGGAGAGACATCAGGAAGCGCAGGTCTGGAAAAGTTCGGTGATGTTTCGTGCTATGACAGTTGGGGAAGCCATTTGGCGCACCACGTCGGAGAATGCTCTGGAAGGGGCGATGTGCATCGCTTCCTGCATCCTTTCTGCCAAGGCGTGTGCATCGCCTATAGGTGCTATCAGGCA
>CAMKTM010000026.1 GCA_946415695.1 uncultured Prevotellaceae bacterium
ACATGTATAAGCAATTGCTTTTACATGTACAAGCAAAGGACGTGGCCCGTGATGTTTCTTCAAACGGCTGCAGAAACCGTATGAAAAGGGATGGGAACAGGAGGCGAGAGGAACACACAAGACCAGAGCCGTCCGCGCTGCGAATTATCCTTATACACTTCACGCTTCCGGGTGCCGACTTTCGCTTCCGAAGGAAAAGAATTTGCTTGCCACAATCATTTTTTTTGTTATTTGTTTGGCGAATTGGATTATTGTTTATAACTTTGTGGCGATTCTTACAGAAAACTATTAAATTCCGGCTTATAAATAGGCGTTTACTTCGGTAAAGTTCCCACGTCCGTTTAGAGTCGATACAAGTAACCCAAAACATTTAGAAGCCGACTTTGGGGACAAGAAGGCAGGAGGAAAAGAACTATGAAAAAATTCTTTGCTTTAATTCCCATGTTTATGCTATGCCTTTTTAGCAAAGGAGCTGAAACGGAGACCACTCTGATGGATGCATATCAGATATATGTGACAGCAGAGAATGGAAAGACGGGCAGTACCGCAGAGTTGGTTCTGAACATGAAGAACCGTACCGCCATCAACACTTGGCGATGCACTCTTGTTCTCCCCAATGGCGTAGAATTCCGCGAAGTCTCTCTCTTGTATGACCGCATCCCCGACGGCTACAACCCAAACCTTCAGACACAGCGTAACAACGACGGCACCATTTCGTTCATCTGCTCGGGAGAAGAGACCTATTCTATTGCAGGCGGTGACGGTGCTGTTGCAGTCGTTACTGTTTTCATTGACAAGACTGTCGTCCCCAAAGATTATGACGTGACCATCAAGGGCACTTCCTTCATAGAGCCCGGAGGCGGAATGCCATCAGACCCCAAAGAAAGGGTTTGGACTTGGACCATTGAGAAAGGTGTTGAGGATGGCACCCTGACATTCGACCTGGGCGGCGCTCCCGGAGAGTATGCCCCCATCACCGAGCCCGTGGGCGAAGCAATTGACGCTCCCGAAGACCCCGAATGGGAAGGCCATAAGTTCCTCGGCTGGTACCCCGCTATTCCCGACGTGATGCCCCAAGGCGGCCTGACTGTTACCGCACAGTGGGAAATCCTGAAGTTCAACGTGTTCGTAGATGGCGACGGCGTTCAAGTTGAGAACAGTGAACCCGAATGGGGAGGAACCGTTGTCATCTTCGTAGAATCATTCCCCGACCGAGTCCTCGAAGCACTCTTCGTGAACCAACTCGACGTGAAAGACATGATGGAGGGCAACACCTACACTATCAATAATGTACAGAGCGACATCTATGTGAAGGCCATCTTCAAGTCAACCAGCGAGACCATCACCATTACGCAGGACTACACTCCCTTCAGCTCTGAATACGACCTCAACTTCAACGACTCCGACCTGAAGGCTTACATCGCTTCCGGCTTCAACAAGGCAACCAACCAGGCTGTCCTGGTACGCGTCACCGACGTGCCTGCAAAGACCGGCGTGCTCCTCATCGGCAAAGTAGGCGAGACCTACACCATTCCTCTGGGTCAGACGAGTAGCTACTACGTAAACCTCTTTAAGCCCTTCGTGGAAGAAGGTTGGCTGAACCCCTATGGCGATGACGGCGCAAGCGTTAACTTCGTGTTCAGCGTCCTGAACGACGAGCCCGGATTCTATTCAATTCTCTTCAACGAAAACATTCCTGATGCAACTCCCAACGGCTACCGTTTGCCTGCAAACTCTGCTTATCTGCAGCTGCCCAGAGAGTTCGCAGAGGCTGCCGTTAAGATTGGCTTCATCTTCGAGGAAGACGTCATCGACGGCATCAACAATGTTGACGCTTCAAAGGCTGATGGCTTCATCTACAACATTGCCGGCCAGCGCATCCAAAAGATGCAGAAGGGCATCAACATTATGAACGGCAAGAAGATCCTGAAATAAAGGTTTTCAACTAAAATAATTAAGGACGCGCACGTGCGCGTCCTTTTTTTTTGTCTTTTCCTTTTGTCATGTAAATAAAAAAAACTAACTTTGTGGGCGAAAACCATTATCTAATACCTTCGTGAAAAGAAAACACTATACGAGAATGTTCAGGTTGTGGCTTGCTGCCATCTTCTGCTTCGCCCAGACAGAACTCTGGGCTATAACAGAAATAAACGTCGAGACGGCTGGCACACTGTCAATCCTAAATGGCAAGAAGTTTATTATGAGACAATGAGAATAACTGAGTTTGATGAAATATGGTGGCCCCGTTTTGGGGATAAAGGGCTATATGAATGGATGATGTCCGTGTCAGATGTTCTTAATCGTCCTACGGGTCTGTTTCAACAAGAGCGTGGCCTTATTTCAATAAAGGCGTGCCTCGTTGGCAATAAAGGCGTGCCTTTATGACAATAAGAGCGTGCCTCGTTTTTGAGGATGACGTGCGACGTCCTTGAAAAAGGAAGACCGCATTTCCTCGAACTCACGATAATAAATGCTAAAATCACTTAAACTAACACTAATATGAAAAGGACAGATTACTCACGAAAGTTTAGGCTGTTGCTTACAGCCATCGTTTGTTTTGCCCAGACAAACCTTTGGGCATTGACAGAAATCAACGTCGAGACGGCTGGCACACTGCCGACTCTTCTGGAAACCACCGACAAGGAACTCAAGGTGACAGGCGTCATTAACGGCACCGACATCAAGTTCATTCGCGAACTCGTCACGGCAGGCACGGTGACGAGCCTCGACTGGTCGGAAGTCCGCATCGTCAGCGGTGGCGATGCTTATGTCGGGAGCCATAAGACAGCAAACAACGTTATCGGCGAACAGATGTTCTACGAGTGCTCGAAACTCCAGCAGATGGTGCTGCCTTCGACCGTGACATCCATCGGCACCAACGCCTTCGCAAGAACAGGACTCCGGAAGATCGACATCCCGGGCAGCGTGACAAACCTCGGAGGCGATGCCTTTGCTTATTGCAGCTCGCTCGAAACGGTTGTCATCGGCAAGAAAGTGTCACGGCTGAACCAGGGCGTATTCTATCAATCTGCCGTCAAGACGGCTTACGTGAAGCCCATGACACCTCCCGACGTTCCTGCCTACCTCTTTTCATCGAACCCCAGAATATATGTCTATACACCTGCCCTGACCGACTACAGACAGTCGGGATGGAAGGACTACGGCACCATCGTCGGCGGACTAGAGAACTACTATGCACTGGAAGCAGACCCCAACACCATCGCAAAAACCTTGTGCGGAAACTACTTCGAGGACGCTGCCTGCACTCAGCTGAAGGCAGAGTACCAGGCCATGAGCGACGAAGAACTGACTGCCGAAATGACCAATGCCGGTATGCCCGACTATATGGTGACGATAGCCCTCAAGGTGAAGAACGAGACTTGGGCAGCCTACGAAAAAGACTTCCGCATCCACAGCTACAAAGCCTATAGCGACGCTAACTACTGGAACGAGAAGATGATGAGCAGCGGCGGCTCCTACATGGGCAACCCCACGGGCATCTATACCAGTAACGACGATGACGAACTTTATGTATTCGTCGATGCAGATGTTCCCAGCGATGCAACGCTCTACTTTGCCGGCTGCGTGGATAACCAACTTATCTACAATGCCCAGACAGGCCAAAGGCTCGAGAAAGGTCTCAACGTCATTAGCGGCAAGCAGAACGCACTTTACTATATCGTCTATACAGCCGACACGAAGACCATGACCAAGACGCTCGACCAGTGGCCGGAGATAAAGATTCACGTCGAGGGCGGCTTGGTGAACGGTTACTACGATGTTAATCACCACGCTTCTACCGACTACCTGAGGCTCCTGAGAGCATCCAAACTGGGTCGCTTCACCATCCGAGGCGGGCATTCGCTCATCCACCTCAAGACGACTTCCTTCAAGACGGTGTTCACGACGGCCGCAAAGATGAACAAGAGCATCTGCTGGTTCGACAGCGTGGCCGTCTGGGAGAAGAACCTGATGGGCATGACAGAGGAAGTGGCAACAGGCAAGAAAGCCGGCTACCCCTGGTACCTGACGGGCGGAGAAGCCATCTATCCCCTTTACTACAACAACCCGAACTTTGCCATCGAAGGCGAGCCGGAAGATGCCGGCTATGCCAACTCGACGGCTTACAGAACGTCGTACAACGGCCTCGACTGCATCAAAAACTGCCTCGATGCAACCAATAAGAACATGGACGACTGGTGCGCCGGCCATGAGTGCGGCCACAACAACCAAAGGGCCATCAACGTCGAGGGCTGTACCGAAGCCTCGAACAACGTCTTCTCGAACCTCGTCTGCTATCTCGGCGGCCTCAACTCCTCCGGCGGCTCAACGCTTGCCACCGTCATGGAAGAGTTCGCTCGCCACGAACCCTTCTACTTCAGAGACGTCAACAGCCGCCTTCGCATGTACTGGGACCTCTACCTCTACTATCATCTTGGGCAGAAGAACACATCGTTCTATCCAGAACTCTTCAAGGCGCTGCGCAAAGACCCCTTGGTGCTCTACAACAGTTCCAACAACAACAACGGCGGACTGAAGTTCGTCCGCAAGGTATGCGAGGTGGCACAGGAAGACCTGACCGACTTCTTCAACATCTGGGGATTCTTCGAGCCGATTAGGGTCGGTTCGAAAATCGACGATTACGGCTCCCATCCCATCGCTGTCACAAGATCCAACATCAACAGCACGAAAGCCAACATCGCAAAGTATCCGGTGAAGAACCGCGAGATTATCTTCATCGAGGACCGTGCCGACTATGTGCTTTCGACAGGCTTCCTCCAGGCAGCAGGCAGGAGGCGCAACGGCTCCGACAAAGTCGGACAGTGCGGCGACCTCGGACAGTTCACATCCTACCTGGAAGGCGGTTGCGAACCGTCGCAGTATGTCTATTTCCAGTCCGATTCTCTCTATGCAATGGAAGGTACTGGCGGACTTGGCTTCTTCATGCTCGATGCCGACAATAGCATCAAGTATGCTTCCAACTCGAAGAACCTTTGCATCCCAACAAGCATCGGTAATGACTTCACTATTTACTCCTACGATGCAGACGGCACCTTGCACGAGGTTGCCAAAGCCGGCAACGGCACAGAGTATGTTGAGCTCGCTACGGCAGGAACGCTCCACTCGGAGTTGAGCAATAATCAGGTCATTAAGTTGATTGTCAGCGGACCAATCAGTTCTGCTGACCTCAATTACATGAAGCAGCTCGTCAACAAGGAAAACCTTCAGGCCATAGAACTCGAGAATGCACAAATCAATGCTTTCCCCGCTGCCGTTTTCCAAAACATCAAGAAACTTGTAGCCATAAAGTTGCCGCTCTCAATGACCAGCATCGGCTCGTCAGCCTTCTCTGGTTCAAGCATCAAGTCCATCGCGATACCCGATAATGTGACGAGCGTTGGCGGCGATGCCTTCGCCTATTGCGGCTCGCTGATGAAGGTGATCATAGGCAAAAGCGTCAAGACGATGGACCAAGGTGTCTTCTATGGCAGTTCAGCTATCAAGGAAGCCTACGTCAAGCCTCTCACACCACCGACCTTGAATGGCGTCAGCGACTATCTCTTCTCTGGCAAGAACCGAACCATACATGTCTATGCCAGTGCATACGATGCATACATCGCAGCAGGCTGGGAAAGATTCGGCACCATTGTGGGCGACCTTACGGACGAAATGGCTAATGGCATAGAAGAGATTCCCAATAGCCCTGATTACTATGAGAATTCTGAGAACTTCAACCAGTGCTTCGACCTCATGGGGCGCAGAGTAACAGAGCTGAAGCCGGGAACCATCTACATCCGAGGCGGAAAGAAGTTCATTTTTAACTAAGGAACAGGAACCGTCGGAGTAATCGGAGTCTCTGAGTACTCTGAAAGCTTTGATAATTCGGAATACTCCGATTGCTCCGACCTCAAAGATTATGCTATGAAGTTTAGAACATTGCTTGCAGGCATTGCCTGCCTTTTCGTGACTGGTGCTTGGGCTGCTGATACAATTCATGTGGCAAGGGCAGGCACGCTCGCCTCGCTCCTGGAATTGTCCTCCAAGTCGCTTAGGTTGACAGGCTACATCAACGGCACCGATGTCAAGCTCCTCCGTGAAGAGATAAACGCAGGAGCCATTACGTCGCTCGACTTGGAGGATGTCCGTATCGTGAGCGGAGGCGAGGCATACAACGAGAGCTACAAGACGGCAAACAACGTACTTGGCGACTATATGTTTGCCGACTGCTCGAAACTACGCACGATTGTTTTGCCTTCAACGATAACCTCCATCGGCAGGTACGCATTCTCGAAGACAGGCATCATCAAGGCGGACATCCCCGACGGCGTCACCCTATTGAGCGGCGCATGCTTTGCCGACTGCAATTCCCTCAAGACCGTCGTCATTGGCAAGCGCGTGTCGAAGCTCGAGCAGGCTGTGTTCTACAACTCTTCTGCCATCACGACGGCATACGTCAAGCCAAAGACGCCGCCTACGCTCGATGCATATATCTTCACGGCAAGGCCCTCCATTCGCGTCTATTCCAGTGTCCTTGATGATTACAAGGCTTCAACTTGGAAGCAATATGGAACAATAACGGGAAGGCTGGAAAGCTATTATCCGGAAGAAGAGACAGACTCTGCTGCCGTTGCAGGCTCTTTGGCGGGCAAGTTCTTCGAGGATGCTGCATGCACCGAGCTGAAGGCCGAGTACAAGGCAATGAGCGACGAAGCGCTGATGCAGACTTTCGCAGCAGACGGAATGCCATCGTTCATGACTTCCATAGCCCTGAAGCTGAAGAACGAAAGCTGGGCGCCCTACGAGAAGGACTTCCGCATCCACAGCTACCGAGCCTACAGCGATGCGTCTTATTGGAATAGCAAGCTCCGAAGCACGGGCGGCTCCTTTATGGGCAATCCTACAGGTATCTACACGGCTGGCTACGAATCGCTTTATGTCTTTGTGGATGAAGACGTGCCGGCAGGTGCATCCCTCTACATCGCAGGCTGTCAGGGGAACGACCTCGTGACAAATGCCAAGCAGGGCAAGATGCTCAAGAAGGGACTGAACATCGTGGAGGGACGTGAGAACGCTCTTTTCTACATATTATATATTGCCGACACGAAGACGATGAAGAAGACGCTCAGCGAGTGGCCGGACATAAGGATTCACATCGAAGGCGGCAAGGTGAACGGCTACTATGATGTGAAGTGGCAGAGCGACAGCGACTACAAAGCGATACTTGCTGCGGCCACGCATGAAAGGTTTACCGTCAAGGGCGGACAGTCGCTCTTCAACTTCAAGACGAGCACCTACAGAAGTGTCTGGCCGAATACCATAGACAAAAGCATCTGTTGGTTCGACAGTCTGACGGTCTGGGAGAAAGAACTGATGGGCATCTGCGAGAGTGTGGCATCGGGCAAGCGAGCCGGCGCACCTTTCTATATTGCGGGCGGTGATGCTTTCTTCCCCAGCTACTACAACAACCCGAACTTCGCCGTCGAGGGCGAGACGACGGATGGCGGCTTTGCCAATTCCGCTTCCTTCAGAACAATGTATAACGGCTGCGTCGAGAGCTCCTTCAATGTGTATAATCCGGCAACCTTCGACGACTGGTGCGCCGCCCATGAATGCGGGCACAACAATCAGGGGGCCATCACTGTAGAAGGCGGCACAGAGGTCTCGAACAACCTCTTCTCCAACTACATCCGCTTCCACACGGGGCTCGTCACGTCAAGCGGTTCCCCTCTCACCACTGTCATGGACGAGTACATGCGTCGCGAACCCTTCTTCACCCGTCCGCTCGACAGCCAGATGCGCATGTACTGGCAGCTCTATCTCTACTACCACCTGGCACAGCGGAACACGTCGTTCTATCCTACGCTCTTCAAGAAACTGCGTGAGGATCCGCTCACTCTGTATAGCTCCAACACGGGTTGCCTGAAGTTTGTCCGCAAGGTGTGCGAAGTGGCTCAGGAGGACCTCACCGACTTCTTCCGCGTCTGGGGCTTCTTCGAACCGCTCGACAACTATACTGTCAAAGACTACGGCGAACACACCATGACGGTCAGGCAGGCGGACATCAACAACACTTTGGCCGAGATTGCCAAGTATCCCGTCAAGAACCGCGAGATACTTTTCATCGAGGACCGTGCCGACTATGTGCTCACGACGGACTTCCTCACGTCGGCAGGACAGAAGCGTCGCGAATCGGAGCGAGTCGGGAAGTGCGGTAGCGTCGGGCAGTTCACGGACTATCTGCCTGGAGCCTGTCTGCCTTCGGAATACACTTATCTCCAGGCCGATTCGCTTTATGCTTTAGATGGCGAAGGCGGCTTGGGCTTCGTGGCACTCGATGAGTTTGACAATCTTTTGTTCGCCGCCAACGCCAAGAACTTCTGCATCCCATCAACTCTTCACGCTTCACTCTTCACTCTTCACTCCCTCGATGCCGACGGTTCGCTGCACGAAATCCGCAGGGCCGGCAGTGGGACAGTGTATGTGGTGATGCCGAAGGCTGGCGTCCTCTCTGATTCTCTGTCCGCAACAGCCATTAAAGCTGTCGTCAGCGGCAGCATCAATGGCGCGGACATCAAGTACTTGCGTCAACTCTTAAGCGAAGGAAACCTCCAGTCGATAGACCTCATGGATGCCAGAGTGGTAAGCGGCAATGTTCCTTACTACCAGAGCTATACCACCTCAAACAACGTCGTGGGAGCCTACGCTTTCGACAGCTTCAAGACTCTCGTCTCGATGCGTCTGCCACTCAAGACGACCAAGATAGGAGACAGGGCATTCCGCTTCTCGGGGCTCAGGATGATAGAGATACCCGATGCCGTCACCTCAATTGGCCTTGAAGCCTTTGGCGGTAGCGATATGCTCAAGACAGTCATCCTCGGCAAGAAGGTGTCGAGCTTGAGCCAGGGCGTCTTCTACAACTCTCCCGTCAAGGATGTTTACGTCAAGGCAGTCGCTCCACCCACCCTTTCTGATTACGTCTTCAACAGCAATCCCACGATTCATGTCTATGCCAGTGCCCTCGACAGATACAAAGCATCGAAATGGGCTACTTTCGGCACCATCGTCGGAGACCTCACGGACGATATGATAGATGGCTTAAAAGAGATTCCCGGGCCGTCCGATGCTTCAGGCTACTCAGAGAATGCAGAGAACTCCGACTGTTGCTTCGACCTCATGGGCCGCAAGGTTACTACCCTGCAGCCACACACCATCTACATCAAGAAGCAAGGCTCGGCGAATGCCAAAGGCAAAAAATTCATAGTTGAATAATAAGCTCAACATTTTCATGGACGTCAGACAGATAAAGATTCACGACTACGACTATCCTTTGCCCGACGAACGCATAGCGAAGTTCCCCCTCCCTGAACGCGACAGCAGTAAGCTGCTTGTATATGATGGCGGACGCATCAGCGAGACGCTGTTCCGCTCTCTGCCTTCGCTTCTGCCCGAGGGTGCACTCATGGTCTTCAACAACACTCGCGTCATTCAGGCCAGACTGCATTTCAGGAAGAAGGCCCCCCAGCCCCCTTTAGAGGGAGCCTCCCATGTAACTTCATTGCAGTCGTTCCCCCCTCCTTTGGAGGGGACGGGGGAGGCTCTTGGGGCACTCATCGAGATATTCCTCCTGGAGCCGGCAGTCCCCATTGATTATCAGGAGAACTTCGCCAGCCGCGGCAGCTGCTCGTGGTACTGCCTGGTTGGCAACCTGAAGAAGTGGAAGGAAGGACCTTTGACGAGGGAATTCAAAATTCAACATTCAAAATTCAAACTCTCTGCGGAGCGCATCGGCACGCACGGCACGAGCCAGGAGATAAGGTTCGAATGGTGGATGGAGAATGAAGCGTTAGGAACAACAGAAAGCGGAATCCCTGATTCTTCACTCTCCTTTGCCGAGGTCATCGATGCCATCGGCGAGCTGCCCATACCGCCATATCTCAACCGCAAGACTCAGGAGAGCGACAAGACGACATAC
This sequence comes from uncultured Prevotellaceae bacterium, assembly GCA_946415695.1. GTDB lineage: Bacteria > Bacteroidota > Bacteroidia > Bacteroidales > Bacteroidaceae > Physcousia. Next base: position 9,974 of record CAMKTM010000026.1, read on the forward strand.
CAGACGGTCTATTCCAAGATAAAGGGTTCGGTGGCAGCACCAACGGCAGGCTTGCATTTCACGAAGCGTGTCCTTCAGGACATTGATGCGCGTGGCATTGAGCGGGAGGAAGTGACGCTGCACGTCGGAGCGGGAACCTTCCGTCCCGTCAAGAGCGAGGACATCGGCGGGCACGACATGCACTCGGAGCATATCGCCGTCCATCGCCGCACCATTGAGCGACTCATAGCCCATGGCGGCGAGGCCATCGCTGTCGGCACCACCAGCGTCCGCACCCTCGAAAGCCTCTACTACTTGGGAGTGCTGGCAGACCCCTCTAAATCTCCCCTTAAAGGGGAGACTTTCTGCGCTGAAAACTCCCTCCCTTTAAGGGAGGGTAGGGGTGGGTCTTTCCCTTTAAGAGAGGGCTGGGGTGGGCCTTTGCACGTCCCCCAGTGGATGCCGTATGAGTACGACAATTCGCTTTCCACGACGGAAGCCCTCGAGGCCCTGCTCCGCTACATGGACGAGCGAGGCGAAGAAGTCCTGCACGCCACCACGCAAATCATCATAGCACCGGGCTACAAGTACCACATCGTGCGCCGCATGATAACGAACTTCCACCAGCCGCAGAGCACGCTGCTCCTTCTGGTCAGCGCCTTTATTGGCAACAACTGGCACGCCGTCTATGACTATGCCCTGGCCCACGACTTCCGCTTCCTCAGCTACGGCGACAGCTCCCTGCTCGTGCCGTAAGGGGTCGCCTGCGGCGAAGTGAAAAGTGAAAAGTGAAAAGTGAAAAATCAAAGTTACTTTCCAACCTTTCCTATCTATCCTATCTATTCAATCCGTTCATTCTGTTCAATCTGCGGTAAGCTTTTGTATTCATGCTTTTCGCATCTTCAGATGTTTATTCCCTCTTTTCGCCTTTCTCGTATTTTTAGATGTAAGTAAACGAGAATTCGATTATAAAAAACTATTGCTATCCGGAAATTTTCATCGCTCTGCCTGCGCCTGAGGCTTGCAGAAGAACTCACGTTAAGTTATTATTTTCATTTATTGGTGTCAGGGGAATTTGTTTCATTATCTTCTGCACCCTCCTAACCTCCCGCCAATCACTTCTTGCTTTGTCAATTTCGCAGGGGGTGTTCGTTGCTTGTACATGTACAAGCAATTGCAAGTACATGACCATGCAATTGCAAGTACATGACCATGCAATGAACATGGCTTTTCGTGTTCGATGAGATTGCCTGCCGTTTTGCCTCTGATTGTTCGGTGCGAGACATCACATGTTGAGGCTTGATGTGTTATGATGAAGGGGAAATTAGCGTTTTTCCCTTTGCTCGCAACGTCTTATGTGCAAATATCATACTATTATTGCGATGTTTTGTGCAAAAATACGCAATTAAGCGCTTTTTATTGACGATAATGATGTAGTTTTGTGAAAGAAACTATAATTTTGCATGAAGAACATGAACTAAGAAGCATCTAAACGCTTATCGCTATGAAAACGAAATCTCTATTGATGCTGCTGCTCGTACTGCTTGCCCTCAATGCCAGGGCAGACGGCCTGCAGGTGGTCACTTCTCCCGTTGACGGTTGCTTCCCCATCGCCGGTTCGACCGTTACCGACAAGGCTATCATCCTCTACGACAATCAAGACGCCGAGGTGGTGCAGACCGTTATCGACTGCCTGATGTCCGACCTCAAGGCTGTCACGAAGAAGACGTTCATGAAGTACCGGACTGAGCCGGATTCGCACAAGAACCCTATCATCGTGGGCACCATCGGGCAGTCGAAGCACATCGACCAGCTCATCGCCGACGGCAAGCTTGACGTGAGCGACGTGCAGGGCAAATGGGAGGCATACGGATTGCAGGTCATAGACAACCCGATGGAAGGCGTGGAGCGTGCTTTGGCCATATACGGCTCACAACCGCGAAGCACTGCCTACGGCATGTTCGAGTTGAGCAAGATGATGGGCGTCTCGCCGTGGATATGGTGGGCAGACGTCACGCCGACGGTCAAGACGCAGCTCTATGTCGCACCCGGAAAGAAGGTCATCGGCACACCTTCCGTCAAGTTCCGAGGTATCTTCGTGAACGACGAGGACTGGGGCTTGCGGCCTTGGGGGGCAAGGAACCTCGATACGGAACTTGGCAACTTCGGCCCCAAGACATACGCCGTTATCATGGAGCTGCTGCTGCGCTTGCGTGCGAACACTTTGTGGCCTGCCATGCACCCTGGCTCACGAGCCTTCTGGTATGAGAAGACAAACATCCCACTCATCACGAAATACGACATCTACATGGGCAGCAGCCACTGCGAACAGATGCTCTGCAACAATGAATACGAGTGGGAACGCTTCGGCGGTCATCGCGATGAGGATTGGGTGTGGCACTCGAACAAAGACATGATAATGCGCTACTGGGGCGCCCGTATCAGCGAAAGCAAAGACAAGAACGGTATCTACACGCTTGGCATGAGAGCCGTACACGATGCGGGCATGAACGGCTATAACACCTTGGAAGAAAAAGTCGCTGCATTGACCGACATCATTGCCCATCAACGCCAACTCATCACGGACAGCATCGGCGACCCTACAACTGTGCCGCAGATTTTCATACCCTACAAGGAAGTGCTCGAAGCATACAACGCAGGCCTTCAGATACCAGAAGATGTCACGCTCATGTGGGTCGATGACAACCACGGCTACATCCGCCAGATGCCGACAACAGAGGAGCAGGCTCGCTCCGGCGGCAATGCCATCTACTATCATCTCTCCTATTGGGGAACACCTGCAGGTTATCTGTGGCTCAGCACCATATCGCCCTCACTTTGCAGCTACGAGTTGAGCAAGGCATACAGTCAGGGGATGCGCAACCAATGGATTATTAACGTGGGCGACATCAAGCCTGCCGAGGAGGAACTGGAGTTCTGCATGGACTTGGCATGGGACATCAATAGCTGGCCTCCCGACCGCGCTTACCTTTATACACGCGATTGGGCAGCCCGCACCTTCGGCGAAGAGTTTGCCGACGAAATCAGCGAAATCAAGTTGGCTTATTATCGTCTCGGCATTGCCGCAAAGCCGGAACACGTCCACCTCTGCTACTTCGACCATTCCAACGCACAGATTGATGCCCGCATCGCAGAGTATCAGGACATATATAATAAGGTAGTGGCTCTGCGCTCACGCATCCCTTCCTCATTGCGCAATGCCTATTACGAACTCATCGAGTACCCTGTCTGTGGCTGTGCTGACCAAAACATCAAGATACTCAGGGGGCGGCAGAGCTTTGTCTATGCGTGGGCAGGACAAGGCGAGAAGGCACTCTCGTATGCAGCAGCGGCACAGTCGGCCTTCGACGAGATTGTGACGATGACCAACCGCTACAACACTGCCATTGCCGGCGGCAAGTGGAACTACATGATGAGTTACAAGCCAAACAACATGAGCCAGCATCTGATGCCAAGCGTCGCTTCGTCGGCCGACGTGGGGGACATCGAAAGCACTATCGTACAACCCGACATCACGATTCTTCCTGGCGGCAGCTATCGCAGTGCAAGCAGCAGCGTGGTTTCTTTGACAGGCTTAGGGCTGGCAGGAAGCACGGCAACCGTCTGGCCTCTCGATTTGATTGCCTACACTTCATGCAGCCAGGCACCTTACGCCGAATACGCTTTGCCTGTGCAGAAAGGACTCAACGTCATACAAGTGCGTTGCCTTCCCACCTTCCCCCTCAACACAAGCTACGACTTGCGAGTAGGCATCTCCATAGATGGAAACACACCTTCTGTCCTCTCGGTAAAGACAACAGCTATGACCACACCTTGGGACGAAACCGTCGTTCAAGGCTATACGAGAGCTGCCGTACACTACACAAGTACGAAGGACAAGACAGTCAATGTCCGCATCTATTTCATGGATCCCGGCTCCACGGTTTGCGCCTTGGCAAGCATTCCCTTTGGAAGCGAAGCAGAGGACTTGACAACGACTCTGCTCACGAATGCCGACTTCGAATACAACTCTTCGGGCGCTCTCAATCCGCAAGGCAATACGGGACGAGGCGTGCCTAAAGGCTGGACGGCAAGCGGCAAGATGAAAGGCAATTCGTGGGGCGTTAATCAGGATGCCAAGCAAATCTATGGTATCAACACCTACTGGGCAACAAGTACGCCGATGCCCGAAGTCTATGAACTCTCGCAAACCATTCCGGCAGGCAAGATTGAGCCGGGCACATACATGGTCAGCTGTCTCTTGGGCGTGCTCAAGGACAAGCTTGGCACTTGCCGCCTCTTCGCCAACGACAATGTGCAGTATTATGGCAAAGAGGATGACTATGTCTATGATGTCTTCACTTCCGGCGAGAAACGAACCTTCGCAAGCTATGTCGGTTCGGGCGACGGCAGGATGATACTGAAGCCAATGGAAGTCATCGTGACCATTGCAGAGGGTGAAAGCCTGAAGCTCGGCATCCGTACAAGCAACCACAGGGGTGACGGCTCTCGCGTCACGAGCAACAATCATGGATGCTTCAAGGTTGACCACTTCCGCATCCAGCGCATCGACGCAGAAGATGCTACAGGAATTGACAAGAAGCCCAAGGCAATTAATGCACATGAAACTTATGATTTGTCTGGCCGCAAGATGGGAAATCGTCAATTGCCTAGCGGTATATATATTAAGGAAGGAAAGAAAAAACTTATCAGATAACAAACAACATAAACACATATCACAATGAAAACGAAATCCCTATTTACCCTGCTGCTTGTGCTTCTTGCTTTGGGCACAAGAGCCGATGAATTGCAAGTCGTGACTTCTCCCGTCGATGGCTGCTTCGCCATTGCCGGTTCTACAGTTACCGACAAGGCCATCATCCTCTACGACGACCAGGATGCCGAGGTGGTGAAGACGGTTATCGACTGCCTGATTTCCGACCTCAAGGCTGTCACGAAGAAGACCTTTATGAAGTATAAGGCCGAGCCCACTTCGCTGAAGAACCCCATCATCGTGGGCACCATCGGTCAGTCGAGCCACATCGACCAACTGATAGCCGACGGCAAGATCGACGTGAGCGACGTCGTGGGCAAGTGGGAAGCCTTCGGGATGCAGGTGATAGACGAGCCGATGGAGGGTGTGGCAAAGGCCCTCGTCATCTTCGGCTCACAGCCTCGCGGCACTGCCTACGGCATGTTCCACCTCAGCCGCATGGCCGGCGTGTCGCCCTGGATATGGTGGGCCGACGTTACACCTACCACGAAGATGCAGCTCTACGTTACACAGGGCCGCTATGTCTCGGGCACACCTTCCGTCAAGTTCCGCGGCATTTTCCTCAACGACGAGGACTTCGGCTTGCAGCCCTGGGCTAAGAACAAGATGGAGGATGCCTCGCTGAAGAACATTGGCCCAAAGACCTACGCCGCCATCATGGAGCTGCTGCTGCGACTCCGTGCCAACACGCTCTGGCCCGCCATGCATGCCTGCAGCCGCGCCTTCTGGGACCTCAAGACGAACATCCCCCTCATTATGAAGTACGACATCTATATGGGCTCCAGCCACTGCGAGCAGATGCTGAGGGACAACGAATGGGAGTGGAACCGCTACGGCGGGCATTACAATGACGACTGGAAGTGGAGCACCAATCAGGAGATGATAAAACGCTACTGGGCAGAGCGCGTGGGCGAGAGCCGTGGCAAGAACGCCATCTACACGCTCGGCATGCGTGGCGTTCACGACTCTGGCATCAACGGCTACAACTCGACGGCCGAGCGAGTGGCCGCACTCACCGACATCATTGCCTATCAGCGCCAACTCCTGGCCGACAGCATCGGCGACCCCACCACCATTCCGCAGATATTCATACCCTATAAGGAAGTGCTCGATGCCTACAACGCAGGCCTCAAGGTGCCCGAGGACGTCACCCTGATGTGGGTCGATGACAATCACGGCTACATACGCCAGATGCCTACGCCCGCCGAGCAGGCTCGTTCGGGCGGCAACGCCATCTACTATCATCTCTCCTATTGGGGCTCGCCCGACTCCTATCTCTGGCTCAGCACCATCTCGCCATCGCTCTGCAGCTACGAGCTCAGCAAGGCTTACGACCAAGGCGTGCGCGACCAGTGGATAATCAACGTGGGCGACATCAAGCCTGCCGAGGAGGAACTGGAGTTCTGCATGGACCTGGC
>CAMKTM010000027.1 GCA_946415695.1 uncultured Prevotellaceae bacterium
CACGCCTCGTTGACAATAAAGGCACGCTCTTATTTCAATAAAGGCGTGCCTCGTTTTTGGGGACAACGTGCGACGACTCCTATTCCGTCGAACTCACGTTAAAATAGTTCAGCATTATTGCCATAAAGGTTAAGCATTATCCTCGGCACGCTGTACCAACACGACGGAATCTCCTCAACTTAAAACCACTAAAGCTGTCCGGGGAATTCGAACTATGGTACGACAAAAAGAAAGCAGGAAGTCGGGCCGCCGAGACGGATTCCGACTTCCTGCTTTTTCATTACCCCTTGTCTGTATCCGTAGGCCAGACGTCAGAACTTCAGGTCGGCCCAGTGCGGGTTGTGGTCGGAAAGCAAGGCTTCGGGGTTTGGCTCCTCTATGTGTGTGCGGCTGACGCGGATGTCGGGCGTAACGAAGATGAAATCTATCTTCTCACGCCTGTCGGGCGGAAGCTGGCAGAACTGATGCCAAGTGTAGGAGGGGCCAGTGCAGCGGGGCGATATGTGGAAAGCATCAAGGAATTTACAATTTGACAATTTGCCATTTACCATTTCGCCGCCCAGCATCGTAGCGTATGCCTCGTCATCTTCCGTGACGTTGAAGTCGCCCGTCACGACAGCAGGGCGGTCGCCCACGATTTCCTGTATCTTCCGCATGATGAGCTTTGCGCTTTCGCGGCGAGCCACGATGCCAACATGGTCGAAATGCGTATTGACAGCCATGAAGACCCTGCCCGTGCGTTTGTCCTTGAGCTTTACGTAGCTTGCTATGCGCTCCAAGGCGGCATCCCATCCCTTCGAGCCGGGCACGTCGGGCGTCGGGCTCAACCAGAAGTTGCCTTTCTCCAAGACTTTGAACTTCTTTTTGAGGAAGAAGATGGGCGAATACTCTCCCTTCGTCTTGCCGTCGGTTCGCCCTACGCCCACATAGTCGTATTCTGGCAAACGCTGAAGCAAATCTTCAAGTTGAGGGTGCAAAACTTCTTGAAGGCCAATGATGTCGATGCTGTTGTCCTTGATGTAGTCGGCCACACGGTCGCGGCGAACGCTCCAGCCAACGCCGGCCTTCTCGTCGCCATCGTTCTGCAAACGGATGTTGAAGGTGCACCATCGCACGTTTACCGTCTTTTCTTTCTTTGCAGAGAAACACGTCATGGGCAAAAGCACGGCAAACAATAAAATAAGACTCTTTTTCATAATTGTTTTGTTAGTTTTGGCGATTTTCCATGCAAAGATACAACAAAAAGTTTAGAGTTTAGAGTTTAGAGTTTAGAGTTTTTTCTTATTTCATATTTATTTTGTACATTTGCAGCCGAATAGAGCTTCAATATAAAAGGGGGCAAGGAGCAAGGGGCAAGGAGCAAGAGAATACTAACAGGTATAAGGAGCAAGGAGCAAGGGGCAAGAGAATACTAACAGCCAAAGCTATCCTCCTTGCTCCTTGCCCCTTGCCCCCTGCCCCTAAAGAACACAAGATTAAATAGTAAATTACTAAGGTGAACAAGGTTATGCTAATCGGCAACGTTGGTAAGGAGCCGGAGGTAAAATACGTTGATGCGGGAGTGTGCGTGGCGAACGTCACGCTTGCCACTACAGAACGTGCCTATAAATTGAAGGACGGAACAGAGGTGCCTGAGCGTACGGAATGGCACAATGTGGTGCTTTGGCGTGCTTTGGCCGAGGTCGTTGAGAAATATGTCCACAAGGGCGACAAACTCTTCATCGAAGGACAGTTGCACACACGAACCTACGAGGACCGCAACGGCATTCGGCGCACTTTCACCGAGATATGGGCAGAATCGCTGGAAATGCTTTCGCCTAAAAAGGATTAGAGGTTGTGAGGATTTAAGGTTATGAGGTTTTAAGGTTGTGAGGTTATAAGGTTATGAGATTAGAGTTTAGTGCGGTAGCAAATACTTCACTCAACTTTCGCATGTGATGATTGCTAATTATATTCACCTAATGCTTAGTGATATAATCAAACACAAAGACACTAAGACAAGAAAGAGCTACGCCGCGGAATTGAAGACACAAAGCTTTCCGCCAAGACCTTTGTGTCTTCTTCGGCAGGGGGTATTACTTTGTGACTTTGAGTCTTTGTGTTTGATTATCACATGACAGACGGTATGCCAGCCTACATGCTAAAGTTGAATTCTTCATTTATTATTTTTTCTTCATTTTTCTCAATGTCTGAGTGGTCAATAGTCAATGATATAATGGGCGAGGTCAGTTTCTGCATGCCGACGCTTGGCGTGTGGATTGCTTTTGTCATAGTGCTTGTCCTGCTGCTTTGCTCGGGCTTCGTCTCGGCCAGCGAGATTGCATTCTTCAGCCTGAGTCCAAGCGACAGGAGCGCCATTGACGAGGAAGAGCACCGCGCCGACGAGAAGGTCAAGGCTCTGCTTGCCGACGAAGAACGACTCCTCTCCACAATCCTCATCAGCAACAACTTGGTGAACGTCGGAGTCATCATCCTCCTTTACTTCTGCTTCGACAAGACCATCGACTTCGGGCAGGCGAAATGGCTGGAGTTCCTTGTTATGACGGTGTTGCTCACATTCCTGCTCCTGCTCTTCGGAGAGATTATTCCAAAGATATACAGCGCACAGCATTCCCTCGCTTTCTGTCGTTTTGCCGCCGGGGCGCTCCAGTTCCTCAGCAAAGCCTTCTGGCCTCTTAGTCGTCTGCTCATCCGCAGCAAAGTCATCACCCGGCGTTTTGCCAATCACGAAACGGATTTGCTTACCACCCGCGACCTTGAAAAGGCTATGGAGCTGACCGACAAGAAAGACATTGCCGAAGAACGCAATATGCTTCAGGGCATCATACGCTTCGGCGGAGAGATGGCAAAGGAAATCATGACGAGCCGCGTAGATATTGTGGACCTCGACATCAAGGACTCGTGGAAGGATGTGCTTGCCTGCATCGTAGCCAACAACTACAGCCGAATCCCCGTCTATCAAGGCACGCAGGACAACATCAAGGGCGTGCTCTACATCAAAGACCTCCTGCCGCACCTTGGCAAGCCGCAGGGCTTCCGCTGGCAAACGCTCATCCGTCCAGCATATTTCGTGCCAGAGACAAAGATGGTCGATGACCTGCTGCGCGACTTCCAGGCAAACAAAGTGCACATCGCCATCGTGGTCGATGAGTTCGGCGGTACAAGCGGCATCGTCACAATGGAAGACATCTTGGAGGAAATCGTGGGCGAGATAAACGACGAGTACGACGACGAGGAGAAGCCCTACCAGCGTCTCAACCAAAACACCTACATCTTCCAGGGGAAGACGCTCATGTCCGACTTCACGAAGATACTCGGCCTCGACGACGATTATTTCGAGACCGTTGAGGGCGAAGCAGAAACATTGGCAGGGCTCTTGCTCGAGATAAAAGGAGAGTTCCCCGTCCAAGGCGAACGCATAGAGTACAAACGATTCTGCTTTGATGTCATAGAACTTGACCAGCGACGCATCGTCAAGGTGAAAGTCATCGTACACCCGGAAGAATAATTCAATAACATAAGTTCTTCGGCAAGCCTCAGGCGCTGGCGGAGCATCGAAATCTAATTCAAGACAAAAGAAGATACGGCACAGCGTGTCGTTTGCTTGTACATGTACAAGCAATTGCTTTTACATGTAGAAGCAATTGCTTTAACATGTAGAAGCAATTACTGGGCCGTGATGCAGCAAAGAACAAGCTATGGAATGAAAGGAATAAGTGTGAGTGTCAAATTATCATATTGTTGTCCGGTAAAAATATCTCATCATTACCTGCAACCCTCTATTCCATCGGTATTTAGAGCAAAATGAGATTGTCAGGGGCCCCAGAAATGCCTCAATGTGCAAAAAGCCTGGAGGGCTTCTAAAAGTGAAGCCTTCCAGGCTTAAGAAGCAAACTGGCTTTGCAAAGTAGCAAAGCTGTCAGGCCGAATTCCCCGGACAGCATTAAAATTATAACGATTCTTCGGCCGTTTTGCTTCAGGCGCAGGCGGAGCATCGAAATCGCGTTACAATACAAGCAGAGGCAGGCGGAAATGATTTCGCCTGCCTCTTGTCTCTATGTGCCCAAGATTTCTATTTGATGAGAGCGCTTACCAATGCTGCAACTGCTGCGCCGACAGCCACTCCTGCAACCACATTGCCGCTAACGGCATGAACCTCGTGAGAATGAGCCATGTGGTGACGGTAAGCTTCCCTGCGGTGCATCTCTTCCCTGCGGCGAGCCTCTTCCATCCTTCTGTGCTCCTCCATGCGGCGACGCTCCTCAATCATCCTGCGCTCGTGACTTGACATCTTGTGCCCGTGCATGTCGAGACGATGACCATCGAAGTGCATCTCCATCCTGCTCTTATCGTTATGATACTCATTGTGCTTTCCGCCGTTCCTGTTTGCGAAAGCATTTATATTGCCCATGGCCATCATGATGGCAAATGCGGCGAAGTAAATCATCTTTTTCATAACCTTTGCTTTTAAGAGTTAAACAAACTTGTTTCTTGTTTCTGGTGCAAAGGTACGGCAATCTTTTGGGCCCAGAAGGATGCTTTTCCCTAAAGTGCATGAGGAATTTCCCTACAACTTAGGGGGGAATTAGAATCAAAACAGAGATTAAACGTCTTTGAACTAAACGCAGCGAAGGAGGAAGACGCCCAGGAGGCAGATTGGGGCGCAGAGGACGTTAACAAGAAAATATGTGCTGAAGCCGAGCTCAGCAACAAGCCAGCCGCTCAGGGCCATAGGCACTATCATGGCGGCCGAGACAAGCGGTATCTGCAACATGTTGATGGTGTTACGGTAGCGTGCACCGGAGATGGCACTGACCGGGAGGCGGCAAATGCTCAATCCGAAGCCGAAGAGGAGTTGAGCGGTCAGCGTGCAAAAGCACAGTTGCATAAGGTTTTCAGGCGGGCGGATGGTCATGCCGAGATAGACGAATGGCGAGAGGACTATGCTCAGAGCCATTGGCCAGAAAAGGATTTGCAAAGAATAACGGTTGATAAGCCATCTGCCCAAAGCGATGCCGATGCTGAAGGCGATGACGCCAACGGTGCCTTGTGCAAAGCCTATCTCCTGCATGGTGCATTGCAGTCCACCTTGTTCGTGCGACAAATATAAATATAGTACGCGCGCGTGGAACATCAGACCTTGTGGCAAGAGCAAGAGGAAGAGAACGAGGACGGCTTTCCACCATCCCGGCTGATGGCGGATGCGGTCGATGATGCGAAACTCTGCTTTCACCGATGCGCCGACGCTATGCCTTGTTCTGCTATCGCCTACGCGAGGGCTACGCAACCATATCAAATGATGGAAGGCAAAGAGCAGGAAGAGTCCTGCTGCCACGTAACATCCCATTGACCACGAATAGCGTATCTGACGGAAATAGACTTCGAGCGTGCCAACCAGGAAGATGAGTGCGCCGTAGGTAAAGATGACGGCTATCTGTGAAAAGGCAAGTTTGGGAGCGGTCAGCAGTCGTTGAAAGGAAGGGCGAAGCATTCGTTCGTAGTACATGCGGGCAGCCAGTTCGTGCCAGGCGCAAAGCAGGCTGACGAGCAACAATGCGAAGAAGACTGCTGCCCCCCCTTGCTTGAAAGCTAACGCCAGAAGTATGAGGCTGATGAAGAGCAAAGCCTCGATAAGATGGAGTATTTGCCGAAAATGTCCTACGAGCTTTACCCAAGAACGCATGAAGGATTTCAGTACCCAAGGTACGAAGAGCAGGGCAGAGAGAAGTGTTGCCTCTGCTGGTGCCAAGCTCAATTGGAGCAGCATCAGCAGGGCAACGTAAGTGACGATTGCCGCAGGAATCTCTTCCGCAGCAAAGAGGGTGAGGAACCAAAAGCCTCCCCCGTCCCCTCCAAAGGAGTGGGGAACGGAGTCGCCTTGACTCCCTCTCCTTTGGAGAGAGCTGGGGAGAGGCTTATTAGTAGCTTCTCGCAATGAGGACACGTGCCTTTGAGGGTTTGCCAGTTACCATGTCCACGCCGGGTGTCTGCTCGAAGCCGAAGGGGACGCAGCGGATGGTGGCCTGCGTCTCTTCCTTGATTCGGGCTTCCGTCTCGGCTGTGCCGTCCCAATGACAAAGGAAGAAGCCGCCGTCCTTGACGCGCTCCTTGAACTCTTCATAGTTTTCGCATTCGTAGATGTGTGCGTCGCGGAAGGTTTTGGCCTTCAAGAAGATGTTCTGCTGTATTTCGTCAAGGAGATTCTTTACATACTCGGCGATGCCGGCGAAGGGACGCGTCTCCTTCTCGAGCGTGTCGCGGCGCATCACTTCCACCGTGCCGTTCTCCAGGTCTCTTGCGCCAAGCACGAGACGGACGGGCACGCCCTTAAGCTCGTAATCGGCGAACTTGAAGCCCGGACGTTTGTTGTCGGCATTGTCGTATTTGACGCTGATGCCCATCTTCTTCAGTTCGTCGATGACAGGAGCAACGGCTGCATCCACGGCTGCCATCTGCTCGGGCTTGCCGCCAATGGGGATGATGACCACCTGGACGGGTGCCAATGCAGGAGGCAGGACGAGGCCGTTGTCGTCGCTATGCGTCATGATGAGGGCGCCCATGAGTCGTGTGCTGACGCCCCAAGAGGTTGCCCAAGCGTATTCGGGCTTGTTCTCCTTGTTGAGGAATTGCACCTCGAAGGCTTTTCCGAAGTTCTGGCCGAGGAAATGGCTTGTTCCGCTCTGCAGAGCCTTACCGTCCTGCATCATGGCTTCGATGGTATAGGTGTCGAGAGCTCCGGCAAAGCGTTCCGTTTCGCTCTTTACGCCTTGCACGACAGGCACGGCCATGTATTCCTCTGCAAACTTTGCATAGACCTTCAGCATCTGTTGGGCACGTTGCTCTGCCTCTTCGCGAGTGGCGTGAGCTGTGTGGCCTTCTTGCCAAAGGAATTCGCTTGTGCGCAGGAAGAGACGTGTCCGCATCTCCCATCGCATGACGTTGCACCACTGGTTCACCAGCAACGGCAGGTCGCGATAGGACTGTATCCAGTTCTTGAAGGTGTTCCAGATGATGGTTTCCGATGTGGGTCGGATGATGAGTTCCTCTTCCAGTCGGGCATCAGGGTCGACCACCACGCCGTCGTGCGTCTCGTTGGTCTTGAGGCGATAATGTGTCACGACGGCACATTCCTTTGCAAAGCCTTCCACGTGTTCCGCTTCCTTCGATAGGAAACTTTTCGGGATGAGCAGAGGGAAGTAGGCGTTCTGCACGCCCGTCTCCTTGAACATATCGTCGAGGGTGCGCTGCATCTTCTCCCAAATAGCGTATCCGTAGGGCTTGATGACCATGCAGCCGCGCACGTCGCTCTGTTCTGCCAGGTCGGCCTTCACCACCAGTTCATTGTACCATTTGCTGTAGTCCTCGCTGCGTTTCGTGAGGAAATCTAATTCTTTTGCCATTGCTTTGTTGAAGATTTATTGTTTCTTTTCGGCTGCAAAAGTACAAAAAAAATATGAAATAAGAAAAAACTCTAAACTCTAAACTCTAAACTCTAAACTTTTTTCATATCTTTGCACTCGAAAAAAGAGAAAGCAAGATTATTAACGATAAAAATCACGACAATGAAAGCAAAGAAATTTCTTTTGGGTGCTTTAGCAATGGCTTTGGTACTCTCTGGTTGCAACATGAACAACACGACGAAGGGCGGCCTCATCGGCGGTGCAGGCGGCGGTGCCGTTGGCGCTGGCTTGGGTGCAGCCATTGGTGCCCTGATTAACGGTTCTCAAGGTGCCAAGCTTGGTGCGGCCATCGGTGCCGGCGCCGGTGCTGCAGGTGGTGCAACGGCTGGTGTGCTTATTGGCCGAAAGATGGACAAGGCAAAGAAGGCTGCCGAAGCCGTGGCAAACGCTCAAGTGGAGACCACTACCGACAGGAACGGACTGGAAGCCATCAAGGTGACTTTCGACAATGGTATCCTCTTCAAAGGCGGAAAGAGCGACCTTCAGGCTTCCGCCAAGAAATCGTTGAGCCAGTTCGCCACAAACGTGCTGAACGTCTATACCGATTGCGACGTGGACATCTATGGCTTTGCCAGCAGCGACGGCAGCGACGAGGTCAACATGACGTTGAGCCAGAACCGCGCCAATTCCGTCCGCAACTACCTCACCAACTCATGCGGCGTGAATGCTTCTCAGATTAAGAAAGCCACAGGTTACGGCGAAGACCCCCAGTATCTCGTGAAAGATGCCAATGGCAAGGAAGATGTCAATGCCAGCCGCCGCGTAGAGGTCTATCTCTATGCCAGCGAAGCCATGATTAACGCTGCTACGGAAGGCAAACTGCAATAGTTAAGTAGTCATTAGTTAATTACTGCCTTCTTAACTACTGCCAACTGCGAATAGTGTTCAAGAAGCTTCAATTATTTCTGCGATGGATTGTGCTCCTGTTCTTTGGGAGCTCAATCCTCGCAGTTTTTGTATATAAGTGGTGTCCCGTCTATGTGACGCCGCTCATGTTGATACGTTGCGCCCAGCAGGTGAGCCGCGGCGAGACGCTTCGCCTCAAGCACCATTGGGTTCCGCTCGATTCGATGAGTATCTACATGCCCGTTGCCGTCATGGCGAGCGAGGACCAGCGCTTCCTCAATCACCACGGCTTTGATTTCATAGAAATAGACAAGGCGATGGAAGAGCACCGCACGGGCAAACGCTTTCGCGGAGGCAGCACCATCAGCCAGCAGACCGCCAAGAACGTTTTCCTTTGGCCTCAGCCCAGCTGGGTTCGCAAGGGGCTCGAAGCTTATTTCACTGTCCTCATCGAATACATTTGGGGCAAGGAGCGCATCATGGAGGTATATCTGAATTCCATCGAGATGGGCGACGGCATATACGGAGCAGAAGCTGTGGCCCAGCAGCATTTCGGCTGTCGCGCAGCAGCTCTGACGCGTCCCGTCTGCGCCCTCGTTGCCGCCACGTTGCCCAATCCGCTGAAGTTCAGCAGCAAGTCTCCTTCGGCCTACATACTCAAGCGGCAGACCGCCATTATGACGCAGATGCGGCACATCGACGTTTTCCCCAGCCAGCAGGAATAAACAGCCGCGCCCTTTTTCGTCGGCACTGCGCTTCTTTTCCTCCCCGAAGCGTTCTGCCGCCACATTTTCTTCGCGCTATTTTTTCCCTTCACACATCGGGTTCTTTGCTTGTACATGTAAAAGCAATTGCTTCTACATGTACAAGCAAACAACTTGCTGTGCTGTGTCATGCGATTCGCTTGCGAATGGTTGATGCTTTGCCATGCGAAAAGATGTTTTGACATAGAGTGGGGGGAAGGTAAACATTGACCAAAAAAACGGAAGCTATTGGTGAGTTTTGCTGCTCCCTGCAAGTGTGTCCGTGATATTTGATGGCGTTTGCCGTTTTTTGAAGGTAAATTATTTTGCCTTGTCTGTAATTATTTGTATCTTTGCAAATGTCTCGGCACTCGAAGCCAATCATTAAGTTTCACTTCTTTTCATTCTCTTAAACCATGATGACAAACTCTCAATCGCTTCTCACCCTTATCTGCATCGCCTTGATGCAATGGTTCGGCACCCCAACGGCTCAAGCTGACAACTCGGCCTGGATGGGGGGAATAGCCGACAATACGTTCGTAGGCCAGCTCTCCATCCCCGGCACCCATGACGCGGGAACAGGGCATGGCGTGAACAACGTCTATCTGGTGGTGAACGGCAGCACGTACGCCACTACGCAGGAAAAGACGCTGACCGAGCAGTGGAACAGCGGCATACGGGCCTTCGACCTGCGGCCAGCCGTCAGCAGCTCAAGGCTCCGCATCTATCACGGCATCGTCTCCACGAACCTCTACCTCGACAATGCTCTCACGACCCTCTGCAGCCTGCTCGACAGTCACCCCACGGAAACCTGCATCGTCATCATCCGGCACGAAACGGAAGGCGACGACAACAACGCCAACTGGGGCACGATGATGAAGGAAC
Source organism: uncultured Prevotellaceae bacterium (assembly GCA_946415695.1). Taxonomy (GTDB): domain Bacteria; phylum Bacteroidota; class Bacteroidia; order Bacteroidales; family Bacteroidaceae; genus Physcousia. Next base: position 9,935 of record CAMKTM010000027.1, read on the forward strand.
TGCTGAGCAGCAATCCGACGAAAAGCCACGCCGTGAACTTCGACCCCATGGCAAAGCTTGGCGACGTTCGCGGGAAACTGCTCATCCTCAGTCGCGACACCTACGACACCAATCCCATTGGCGGCTTCGTGTCGGGCTGGGGCTTCAGCGCAGACTGGAGCAGCCAGCACGGAGGCAGGATAAAGGGCGTCGGCACCGAAGGGACGCTCTATGTTCAAGACTTCTACGACGTCTCGGCCAGCGGTGCACCTGCCACAAAATCGGCAAGCATCCTGCGCATGCTCCAATTCTCCTGTACGGAAAACACCAATCCGGGACTTTGGGTCATCAATCAGACATCGGGCTACTCAAAGACAAAAAGCATCCTCAGCTACACGCTTGCCACGAGCGACGGCTATCGCGACAATGCTGCGACGCAGAACCCCGTAGTCATCAACTACCTGACAGACCATGCGGGTTCCACGGGCATCGTGCTGATGGACTTCGCCGGAGAGGATGCATCGGGCAGCTATCAGGTGAAGGGACAGGCACTGACGAACGCCCTCATCGCCAACAACTCGAAATCCGGACCAAATGCCGACTATTTCCGCGCCTTGGGTGAAATCAACCCGGGCGGCCAATACTGCATCACTACCGAAGTGGAAGGAACGAAGTATTATCTAAAGACCGACGGCTACCTGACAAGCGATGCGATGTCAGCAGGCATCTTCACCTTCTCCCGAGTTGAAGGGGCTGCATACACTTATGGCTTCAACCTTTTGGAAGCCTATTTCACGAACCCTCTCCAGACAAGCGGCAACGTGACCTTCAACTCTGGACGCATCAGAACCGACGCCTCGAACAAACGCAAAGACTGGGAGGCACAAGTGTTCTTCCAGAACAGCGCCGGAAAGTATGCCGTCCGCGCCACAAATGCCAACGGAACCGGCGTCTGGGAAGCAGCAGCCAAGACGTTCTGGACGGTGAACACCGGCACAAACGGACCGGTTGCAGAATACTCCAGCACCATGAACTACGTATGGAACGTGGAAGCTCCCTCGCCAGACATCAACGTGACATTCAACATCTACTACGGCGGCAAGAAACTGAAAGAAGTGACGGCCGTCTGCGAACGAGGCAGCACTGCAGCACTCCCCGAGGAGTACATCAACGACTTCTGCACTTATACCTATTCGCCAAAAACCATCACAAGCTCAACTGTCAGGGTGACTGTCAGATGGAAGAGTGATGCCCCATTCAAAGTGTCCACACCCACCAGTTCCGTCAGAAACTGGTACAACCTCAAGGCAGGACGCCTCGGGCGATACGTAGGATGGGAAGCCCGAGAGCCATACCACCCGCATGCTTTCGACGAAGCTTCCGAAGAACAATACCCCGAAACAGAACTCTATGCCACGGAACTCGTACGCGCCAGCGATGCCTATCAATGGGCATTCGTGGGAAATCCGGTGGAAGGATTTAAGATTGTCAACAAACTCTGGGGCGAAGACTACTCGCTGACAGCCGACGGCACTTCACCTTCCGTTCAAGGAACAGCAGACATCAAGAACACAGTCCTTCGGGAAGGCGACTTCCGCTGGACCGCTCATGCCTGTGGAGAAGGCTTCTCGCTCAGTCTTGATGGACAAGAGAACCATTACATCAACACGCACGGAGGGCCTCACGGCTTTCTGCAGATTTGGGAAACAGCCGCTGCCAAAACCGACCTTGGCTCTCGGCTCATCGCCGAAGCAGTGCCCGCTCCGACGGTAACAATGATGCCCATTGGCGAAGGATATTATACAACGCTCTGCCTTCCTTACGACGTAACAGTCTATGACGCCAAAGTCTATATGCTCGAACAAGGAGAAGTCGTAAACGATGGCTCACGCCTTCCCATCTTTGACGAAACAACAGTCGTCGGGGAACTTGCACTCGCCCCAGCTCTTAAAGACTTAGAAACAAACGATGCATTGCTCTCGATGATAGGAGAAACCATACCCGCAGGAATGCCCGTCGTGTTAAGGGGAGAAAGCGAGAACGCCACGCTCACCTTCGGCAAAGGTTTTGCCTTGCAACCATCCGACGAAACGGCACTCGTCGGCCTCTTCCTGCCAGCCTGTCCAACTGACATACTTACCCTGCAAGGGAAAAACGACGTTCCCGGCTTTTATGCCTTTACAGACAAAATCATCGAACCAAATCAGGCTTACCTCAACCTTGGCGACCCAAGCATACAAGCCCTAACCCTACGCTTCAGCGACATCGAGGACGGCATACGCCTCTTAGAAAAAGAAATGCCTAAGACCCAATGCTTCAACCTTTCCGGCCAGCGCGTCTGCACTATGCAACGAGGCATATACATTATAAATAATAAGAAGATCATCCATAAATAGCCTTATTGCTCAATCACGCCACTTCGTGCCATTAACATCGCTGGCAATTCCAGCCATAAACACACACAATTGTAGTCTTGGCACAACATTTGTAGAACAAGGACAAATGGCAAATAGTAAATGGTCAAATAGAAAATAAATCGTAAATCGTAAATCGTCAAATTGTAAATTAAGTAGATGACTACAAACTTCTCACCAGATACGTTCAACATACTGAACTTCAGCAAGGAAGAGGCAAGCCGACTGCATTGCGGCAGCGTTTCGCCCCTGCATCTCTTGCTTGGCATCCTCCGACAGACTGACAACAAAGCCAGTCAGCTCTTGGCATATTACCTGCCAGACGGGGTGTCCCAACTCAAGAGTCAGCTCGAGATGACAGCCCGTCAGCATCAAGTGCTCATCTCTCCCATGCCTGCCGACATGAACTTCGACCAGCAGGCGAACCGCATCATGCGGCTTTGCAAACTCGAAGCCAGCCTGATGAAGTCGGAAACGATTGAACCCATTCACGTCCTGCTCGCCATCCTCAAAGCCAACGACAACGAGGCAAGCGACATCCTGCAACGCCTCGACATCACTTACGAAAAGGTCAATGGCCAATGGTCTATGGTCAATAGTCAATCATCCGATGACGACGACGAGGAAGAAGACTTAGAACCTGTTTCCGCAGGACTGGAGGGAAATGTCATCTCCGTCCGGCAACAAAAGAAGCAGGAAAGCAAGACGCCTGCCCTCGACAATTTCGGCACAGACCTTACGCTCATGGCTGCTCAAGACTTGCTCGACCCCGTCGTGGGACGAGAGCGGGAGATTGAACGTGTGGCTCAAATACTGAATCGCAGAAAGAAGAACAATCCCATACTTATTGGTGAGCCCGGCGTGGGAAAGAGCGCCATCGTTGAAGCTTTGGCACAAAGAATCGTTGCCCACAAAATTAGCCGCACCCTTTGGAACAAGCGAATCGTGGTGCTCGACTTGGGCAGCGTCGTTGCGGGAACAAAGTATCGCGGCCAGTTCGAGGAACGACTGCGTTGTATCATGAACGAACTCCAGCAGAACCCAGACATCATCGTGTTTATCGACGAGATTCACACCTTGATTGGAGCAGGAAATGCCGCAGGTTCGATGGATGCCGCCAATATGCTCAAGCCCGCACTGAGCAGGGGAGAATTCCAATGTATCGGCGCTACGACACTTGACGAGTTCCGCAAGAGCATCGAGAAGGATGGTGCACTTGAACGCCGCTTCCAGAAGGTGATGGTGGAACCCACGACTGCTGATGAGACCTTACAGATTCTCCATAACTTGCGCGAACGCTACGAGAGGCATCATAATGTGCGCTATACGGACGATGCTCTCTTGGCTTGTGTCAAGATGACCGGGCGCTATGTCACCGACCGCAGCTTCCCTGATAAAGCAATAGATGTGCTGGACGAAGCTGGAAGCAGAATGCGCATTCAGAACTTCCCCGTGTCGGATGAGATTCTTCAACTCGAGAAGCTTGTTGAGGAGCTTGACCAGAAGAGAGATGAGGCTGCAGCTCGGCAGGACTTTGAAGTGGCTGCCGACCTTCGCGACCAAAGCAAAAAAGCTCAGGAGCAATTGCTGGAAGTAAAGCAAGTGTGGGAGAAGACTCTCAGCGAGAGCGAAAAGTCTCTTGTTGACGAACAAGTTGTGGCCAATGTCATCAGCACAATGACTGGCATTCCCGTCCAAAGAATCGGTCAGGAAGAGAACGAAAGACTGCGCAACCTGAAGGAAACACTTCAGCAGAAAGTCATCGGTCAGGACGAAGCCGTTGCCACCGTCGCAAGAGCCATCCAAAGGAGTCGCGTCGGACTGAAAGACCCACAAAGGCCTATCGGGACATTCCTCTTTGTGGGACCGACCGGTGTGGGCAAGACGTACCTCGCCAAGTGCCTTGCAGAAGAACTTTTCGGCAAAGCAGACGCCATCATTCGCATCGACATGAGCGAGTACATGGAGAAACATACGGTCAGCAGAATGGTGGGTGCACCTCCGGGATATGTTGGTTATGACGAAGGCGGACAACTCACGGAACAAGTGCGGCGCAAGCCGTATTCCATCGTGCTTCTCGACGAGATTGAGAAAGCGCACAGCGATGTATTCAACCTCTTGCTGCAAGTCATGGACGAGGGTCGCTTGACCGACGGCAATGGAAACACAATTGACTTCCGCAACACCGTCATCATTATGACCAGCAACTGCGGCTCGAAACAGATTCGCGACTTCGGTCGAGGCGTTGGTTTCCAAAGCGAGACAGACATCACGACTGGCAAGAAGCAGAACCGCGACATCGTGAAGAAAGCCCTCGACAAGCAGTTCGCACCCGAGTTTATGAACCGTCTCGACAACATCGTTTACTTCGACCACCTTTCGCAAGAAGACTTGCAGAAGATTGTCGATATTGAGCTTCGTCCCTTACTCGACCGAATCATCGAGATGGGCCACACGCTCGAAGTCACTCCAGAAGCTCGCGAACTGCTCGGCAAGAAGGGCTACGACATGCAATTCGGTGCCCGTCCGCTCAAGCGTGCCATCCAGGATCTCCTCGAAGACCCGCTCTGCGAAATCCTGATGGAGCCCCTCTCCAACTCCCCCAAAGGGGAGGACAAACTCCAGCTCAAAGCAGAAGTGGATGCTGATAACAAAGAAAAGATTACTATAACTAAACAATAAATTCAACTGCCAAACCCCTGCACGCAGTTCTCTCCCTTTGGGGAGAGTTAGAGAGGGGGCGTATTATGAAACAAGGTAACATCGGGGTTACAACCGAGAATATCTTCCCCGTCATCAAAAAGTTCCTCTATAGTGACCACGAAATCTTCATTCGCGAAATCGTAAGCAACGCCGTCGATGCCACGCAGAAGCTCAAGACCCTGGCAGGCAAGGGCGACTTCCAGGGCGAAATGGGCGACCTGAAGGTTCGGGTCAGCATCGATAAAGACGCTAAGACCATTACCGTTAGCGACAACGGCATCGGTATGACTGCCGAAGAAATCGAGAAGTACATCAACCAGATTGCCTTCTCGGGAGCCAACGACTTCCTCGACAAGTACAAGGACGACGCCAACGCCATCATCGGCCACTTCGGACTGGGCTTCTACTCGTCGTTCATGGTGAGCAAGCAGGTCGATATCATCACGAAGAGCTATCAGGACGCACCTGCCGTGAAATGGAGTTGCGACGGAAGTCCAAGCTTTACCCTCGAAGAGACAGAGAAGGCCGAGCGCGGCACAGACATCGTGATGCACATCGACGATGACTGCAAGGAGTTCCTCGAGAAGGACAAGCTGGAAAGTCTGCTGCGCAAGTACTGCCACTTCCTGCCCGTGCCCATCGCTTTTGGCAAGAAGACCGAATGGAAGGACGGCAAGCAGGTGGACACCGACGAGGACAACATTATTAATAATGTAGAGCCGCTTTGGACGAAGAAGCCTGCCGACCTGAAGGACGAGGACTACAAGGAGTTCTACCGCCACCTCTTCCCGATGGCCGACGAGCCGCTCTTCTGGATTCACCTCAACGTCGATTACCCGTTCAACCTGACCGGCATCCTCTACTTCCCGAAGATAAAGAACAACCTCGACATCCAGCGCAACAAGA
>CAMKTM010000028.1 GCA_946415695.1 uncultured Prevotellaceae bacterium
GCACGCTTCTTTTGAAAACGAGAAGTCGCGTCATAATGATTACTCCTCACGCAGATTAAATTTTTATGGCACGCAGATATACGCAGATATACGCAGATATAGGTCTCACGTAGAGAAAATTTTATGTCACGCAGGGAGTGGTTTGCTTGGAAAGTCCTGGAAAGGTCAGGGCTTTGTCAGTTCCCAGAAGGCGATGGCGGCAGCGTTGCCGACGTTAAGGCTATCGACGCCGTGGTGCATGGGAATCTTCACGACATAGTCGGCGGCATCGATGACTGCTTCTGGCAGGCCGTCGCCTTCGGTGCCCATGATGAGAGCCAGGCGTGGGGTCTGCTTGAGTCGCTCGTCGGAAATGCTGATATTATCGTGTCGCAGAGCCATCGCAGCTGTGGTGAAGCCCATGTGAGAGACCCTCTCTAACTCCCCCAAGGGGGCGAGGGGCAAGGGGCGAGGGGCAAGAGAATACCAACTGCCTGGGCAATCCTCTTGCTCCTTGCCCCCCTGCCCCTTGCCCCTTAAAAGTGAGGGCTGGAGGGGGTCCAGCCACGTCCAAGGCACAAGGAACACGCTGCCCATAGAGACGCGGACGGCACGGCGGTTCAAGGGGTCGCACGAGTCGCGCGTCAACAGCACAGCATCTATGCCCAAGGCTGCTGCGGAGCGGAAGATGGCGCCGACATTGGTTGTGTCGCACACGCCATGAAGCACGACGATGCGACGGGCGTCCTTGCACACTTCTTCTGGCGGGAGCAGCTTCGGGCGTCGCATGGCACAGAGCACGCCGCGCGTCAGGGTGTAGCCCGTCAGCTGTGCCAAGAGTTCGCGGCTGCCGGTATAAACGGACATGTCGCTTGGGCAACGTTCGATGATGCTCTTTGCATCGCCATCGATGTGCTTGCGTTCGCAAAGCAGGGACACGGGCTCCAAGCCGGCATCAAGGGCCACATTGATCACCTTCGGGCTTTCTGCAATGAAGAGTCCCTTCTCGGGTTCCAGCTTGTTGCGCAACTGTGCTTCGGTCAGCGCGCCGTAAACTTCCAGTTCCTGACAATCCAAAGAAGTTAATTCTATCTCTTTCATTTTACAATTATCTTCTTTCCGTTGATGATGAAGATACCCCGAGGATACTTACGATTTGACAAATTACTATTTACGATTTTGCGGCCGGAAAGGTCGAAGATATTGTCCTTAAAGTCCCCAAAGTCCTTAAGGTCTTTAAGGTCTTTAGAGCCTTTAAGGTCTTTAACGATGTCCGGGCTGTCCACCGCAAGGCGGACACTGACGATGGGGCTCCATTCGCCGTCTGTGCCTTGGCAGATGGCGCGGAGCATTATGGTGTCGGAGAGGATGCTATAAGCCATGCCTTTCAATATGTTGTCGCCCTCGGTGTACGGCTTGGCAGTAGGCGAAAGGGCGCCAGCATCGTTGTTGAACCAGTCCACAGGCGCAGAGCCATCGAGGGTGTAGTAGATGTTTGTGCCGGCCAGCGTCAGGGTGCTCTCAACCGAGAAAGACTGAACACCGTAGCCAATCTCAATGTCATCGACGAAAATAGCGGGTGCCGGTGTTTTAGGGAACCAGCCGCGATTGCGGAGCTGCTGAATGAGGTTGTCGGTGCGGACAGGGAAGTATTGCTTCTGCAGGCGGGTTCGTTCCGTCTGATAGGTGACGTCGGGCTTGTAGAGAGAGCCTTTTGATTGGTAGGGATGAACGTCGCGACGGTAATCGCCCCATCGTGCCGCCTCGTCCCACAGCGCCAGTTTGATGACGTTTGCCAAGCTGTCCCAGGTGGCGACGGCCGATTCGGGTGTCAACGGGCCGCCATGGGTGAGCATCCGCTGTGCTTCTTCGTGGAAGTGGTGGGCAAAGATGCCTTGCTTCATCAAGCGGTTCAGGAAGCCAGTCGGACAGCCGCGGTTGTTCTTCGAGGTAAGGTCCTCTGTCGGCGAGACGAGCACATTCTCCGAGTCCCAGCAGATGAAGCGGAAGCCTTTGTCGGCCCAAACACGGTTTCTGTAAGCATACCAATTGTGATGATCCCAGTCGGTGTTGCCGCCGTAGAGGTTGATGAGCATGTAGTGGATGAAGTTATCGACATCGAGCAGCGGCGGGTACTTCACGTTTGGCTTGCCGTCGCTGCCGCAGCCGATGAGGTGCATGTAGCTCTTATGGTTGGGCAGTTGGTAGATGAGGTCACACATGTCGTTCCATGCGTCGATGGTTCCGTAGGTGGGAATGGCAGCATGATACTGTCCCGCGCCGCCGTCAACCTCCGTCACGTCCCAGTCTTCCTCCGCTCCCCCGAAGTGCTCCACGCAGAAATCGTCCGTGACGCGTTCGCACAGATTGTATATGCCCCAGTAGAGGCCATTGAGGAAGAGGTGGACGTATTGCCCTGTGCTGATGGGGTCGCCCATCTTGGCCTGCGTCTCCCGCGTCCAGAGGTCGCGGGCATACTGTGCCTTGCTGCGCTGTGCGTTGTCCCAATGCGTCCAGGAATAACCGAAGAAGGTGCGGAGGACGAGGGCGTTGAACTTCTTCGGAGCACGATTGCCAAAGACACTGTACTTGAGTTTCTTGGGGCCGTAATCGCTCTTGAAGTGCAGTCGAAAGGCGTGCTTCGGGTTCTTCTCCGGCAGCCGACCGTGCCCGCCGTGCAGCTTCAGGCAGCAGTCTATCGTGAGGTCGTGGTTCTCCGGGCCGCCGAGGAACTCGAAGCTGACAGGCCTCTCCCACCCTCTTCCCGTGCCGTCGCCCACGGGACAGCCGGTAAAGATGTAGATGCCGCCCTTTATCGAGTCGTTTTCTCTGCTGAAGAGATTGTCCTTTTCAGTAACGAGGGAGACGATGGGCAGCGTCAGGATGCCCTCCGTGACGTAAGTGGAGTAAGTCTTGTTGCCTGTTATCTCAGGGTCCATCTCGTAGTCTGCGATGGCAGTCCCCGTGATTTCGCAGTACTTGCCCCAGTAGGCGGGATAGCCTGCGGGCTTGTTGCCTTGCGTCAGAAGGCTTTGGGGGAAGATGTAGGAGGCCGTAGTGACGTCGCTCCAGACGGTGTCGTTCATAAGGTATGCCGCGCGGATGATGGTAGTGCGGCTGATGTTGAGCGAGCCGTCATAGAGCAGTCCCTTCTCCCTTGGGTCGCTGCCGTCGTCGGTATAGTAGAGCGTGACGCCCAGAACGGGGGAAGTTATCGAGAGGCGGAACTCTTCGTTGTAGATGCCATGCGCGGCGCTGAACTCCGGCATCGCACTCCAAGCCTTTCCACAAGCCAGCAGACATGCCAGCAGACACAATAGCAACTTCTTGGGCATCGCTCTTTACATTATATTATAAACAAGGGAGCGGTGTTCTCCCTCATGCTTCGTTCTTAGTTCAATCTATCTGTCCTCGGGAAGACTCTTGCCGGTGAGTAATGTGCCGTCGCCTGCCAAGCCTTCTGCCCGGACGCTGAGGTGTGTCTGCTTGCCGTTGCCGTAGAAGCTGAACTCGGCCTTTCCGTTCTCGTCGAGCTGCAAGTCGGGATTCCAGTAGAGGGTGCGCCGATAGTCCTTTGTGCTGGGCAATGGCTTGTTCGAGTAGTCGGGCTGATAGAACTCCTCTGGAGCTGAGAAGCCCGGCAGGATGTAGCGGCGGTCGCGAGAGGTGGCGCGGTGCGAGTCGTTATCATCGATGAGATGAAGGTCAACCGTGACGTCTGGAATGTCCACGCCATCGTAGAGCGAATTGCCCTCGCGGCGCGGGCTGTAGTCGGTATAGACATAAACCTTGCCGAGGTTCTTCAGGAGGTTGTACTTCTCTCTCTTTGCTGCTGTGGCACTAAAGGACTGGTCAACAGGAATCCTTTCGCCGCCGGTACTTCCAATGCCGGTGTCGGTCCACCCCCATTGGTTGGACGACATGCTCGACACTGATGTACCTTCCAGGCGAAGCAACAGGTTATAGTCGCGAGACAGGTTCATGTCGCCGATGTAGGTGCGGGAGATGTCGCGTACGAAGCGGTTGAAGCCATAATAGACGCCTGGGCAGAAGCCGGCATCGCACGTCTCGTTGAAGGCTTCGTAGGCATCGACGACGTAGGCGGGCTTTGTGGGGTCGAACTTTGTCAGGCGGTTCCGCTTGACGCCCACTGTCACCTCGGCGAGCAGGCGCGACCCGTCCATCACCCAGTCAGGGGCAATGGCCGAGCCTTTGGGTGCCTCTGCCAAATGGCACTGATACCAATTATAAGACTTCACAAAGCGTGGGAAGTATGGGCGCAAGCGGACGTAGAACTCCGGATAGTTGAGGCGGTCGTTGCGGTCTGTGCTGGGATATTCCCAGATGTGTGTTTTGCCTTTCCACTTGGTGCTGTCGCTGGCGGCGAGGTGGAAGATGCAGCCTTCGTAGAAGCGAGGCGAGGGAATGGAGAAGAGGTGGTTCTCCGTGGTCATTTCGCCGTCGATGCCCTGGTCGGAACCTGGTTTGGCGAAGCGGGCCTTGACGAGGAGTTCGCGTTGCAGTTCTTTATTTGTTTCCGTGAAACGGGCGAGCTGGTCGCGGGCGGTAGTGGTCTCCGGTCCTGTTGTCTCGCCGAGTTTGCGGGAATCGGTCACTGTGCCGGCATCTTCTGCCTGCTTCGCGACGTTGTCATCGTTTGTGGCAATCTCCTGTTCTCCTGTCAGGCTGACGGAATTGACGGCTTCATGTCCTGCGCTCACTGCGGTCGTGTTGTCGGCAAAGATCGACTCCTGCTCGGTTGCCATGAACTTGTTGACTTCTCCCACGAGGAGTGGTGTCTGCTCGGGCCTGTGGTTCAGCACGAACGCTCCGGGCGTTGTCATCGTATGCCAATCGTAGCGTCGCCAGCCTTGAATCATCAGCAGGAGGTCGAGGGCTCGGTTGTGCTGCTCGTCGTCCTTTTCGAAGAAGTAGCCGGGGTCCTCCACGAAGCCGCGTATCTCACTGGCCAGGAGCATTTCTGTCAGGATGTTGCCGTTGTCGTAGAGGTACTCGGAGTGCGTGGCATCGCAGACGGAGACGCTGACCGTTGCGCCGGGCTTCCCGCCTTCCACCGAGAGGCTGACCGGAGCGAAAGGCTCTGCGGGCTTCGAACTGAGGCCGCCAAAGCGAAGGCTGCTCGGGGCGAAATCGCTCTTGCGGCAGAAGAAGAGCCGGTCGGCATAGACGCGTCCTTCATTATTATATATGGTGACTTGGCAGACGCCTGTCCGCAGTTTTGCCTCGTCGAGGGTGAGTGTAGCGGAAGTTCCCGTCGGGACGGTCTGGAAGTCGAGCAAGACGCCGTCGTGCATCACGGTCATGCCGAGCGGTTCGCTGGCGGCAGTGCCGGCTGCATAAATCTCTATCTTGCGGTTTCCCTCTCCGCCGTTTATCAGTTGCACGGCGCAACCGTTCTTGTCGGGACTTTGCAGAGTCTCTTCTGCCTTACCCTTCTCGCCCGAATAGGTCACGGTGTAGCTCTTGCCGCTTTGAGGCGTGAACGTGAACGACCCACGGCCACGCTGCTCGATGTCTGCCTCAGCCACGACTTTGCCTGCCCCGTCCGTCACGGCCACCTTTCCGTTCAGGTGGAAGCCCTCGTTGCTTGTCACCTCGAAAGCGATGCGATTGGGAACGCCTGCCACGAGGTTGCCGCCTTCGGGGAAGAGCTGCAGCTTGGGGGTGGAGGACGTCTCGACCAGCTTGAACTGGCGACGGAGCGGACGAAGCGTCATCTCGTGATAGAAGTCACCGGGCTCCGCTGGCTTGTCGAAGACGGGGAACACACGGCTGTAGAGCTTCTCGTAGTCGCGATAAAACTCCTTTGCCATCCGTTTGTTAAAGAACCATTGCTCGGAGACGACGTTGTGGGGATGCTCCGTGATGCCCCAATTGAGCTGCCAGCGCGTGTAAGCTCGCAATTCATAATAGCCGCCATAGAGCGTATCCCGCAAGATGAACGAGCCATGCACCTGCCCGTTCTTCAACTCAAGCTGCTGACGCTCCACGAGGTAGCCGTCCTGATTCAGCAACTCAGCATAGAGCACACCGCTCAGGCGGCTCGGCGTTCCCGTGTCGCTGCGACGCACGTACGCCTTGTAATAAATGGTATCGCCCAGAAAGAAGCACGTGTTGTCGAGATGGACGAACACCTGCTCCTGCGGGAGCGACTTGCCGAATGTCTCGAGACGATCCTTCCAACCCTCCAGAGTGGTGGGGGCCGACGCCGTCTGTGCCGAGAGAACCAAAGTTAGCATTGCTGCCAAGAGCATAGAGAAATACCTTTTCATATCAAATTTTCATATATAATTCCATTCCATTAAGCACGCTTCAGCGAAAAACATCGCAGGGGGCATTCTTTGCAAGTACATGACCATGCAATTGCAAGTACATGAACTTGCAATTGCATGGTCATGTACTTGCAATAAACACCCCTGCAAAGATTCCGACACAACATGTACCTTTTTCCATATTCCGTACTGGCATAACATGTATTTATGTCGCAAAATTATAAAATAATTACGAATAATGAATGCCTTATTATGAATTATTTCGTATCTTTGCAAAGAAAACCATAAAAAACAAAACAATGAATAACGAACTAACAACTATCGTGGGCCAATTTGCCTACGAAGGAACCGTCAGCGAAATTAAACCGTTGGGCGAAGGCCTCATCAACGACACGTACAAAGTGAAAACCGCCGAGCAGGACAAACCCGACTATGTCCTGCAGCGCGTCAATCACGTCGTCTTCCCCGACGTCGATATGGTGATGCGCAACATCGATGCCGTCACGTCACACATCCGGAAGAAACTTGCTGCACAAGGCACACCCGACATCGACCGCCGCGTGCTGCGCTTCATCCCCGCCAAGGACAGCGGCAAACTCTACGTCAAAGTAGAAAGCGGCTACTGGCGCCTGATGGTCTTCATCGACAACGCCATCACAAAGCAAGCCGTCAACCCCGAAAGCAGCCGCGCCGCCGGTAAAGCCTTCGGAAACTTCCAGGCCATGCTGGCAGACATACCCGTACAGCTCGGCGATACCATCAAGGACTTCCACAACATGGAGTTCCGCCTGGAACAACTCCGAGACGTCATCAAACGCGACCCGGCAGGGCGCGTCAAAGAAGAACGCGTGCAGAAAATGCTTGCAGAGATAGACAAACGCGCCGACGAGATGTGCAAAGCCGAACGCATGGGCCGCGAAGGAACCCTGCCAAAGCGCGTCTGCCATTGCGACACGAAAGTCAACAACATGATGTTCGACCAGCAGGACAACGTGCTCTGCGTCATCGACCTCGACACCGTGATGCCCAACTTCATCTTCTCCGACTATGGCGACTTCCTGCGCACCGCTGCCAACGAAGTAGCCGAGGACTGCCCCGACATGGACAAAGTACAGTTCCGCATGGACATCTTCAAGGCCTTCACCGAAGGCTACCTCGAGAGTGCCAAGAGTTTCCTGCTGCCCGTCGAGATTGAGAACCTTCCCTACGCCACCGCTCTCTTCCCCTACATGCAATGCGTACGCTTCCTTTGGGACTACCTCAGCGGCGACAAGTACTGGAAGTGCCAATACCCCGACCACAACTTCGTACGGGCCAACAACCAGCTGCACCTGCTACTCAGCATCGAAAAGCACTATCCAGAGATGAAAGCCTTCATCGATGCCCTATAATAACAAGAGGATTTGTCATAATTAACGTAAGTTCTTCGGCAAGCCTCAGGCGCAGGCGGAACGACGAAATCATCATTGGGATAATTCTGACGAGGCACGCCCTTATTTCAATAAAGGCGTGCCTCGTTGGCAATAAAGGCACGCTCTTATTTCAATAAAGGCGTGCCTCGTTTTTGGGGACGACGTGCAACGAATCCTCTTCCGTCGTATTCACGTTAATTAACGTGAGTACGATGAAAACTAAAGGACATATAATTTATGGTAATTCATGGGTAATTCGTGGTAATTCGTGTTTTATTATATTGATTGTGTTTTGACACATCTTCTTTTTTCTGCTGCTACTCTGCTACTCCTCCGGGAAGAGGCCGTAGAGCTTGGCGTCGATTTGCTCCGTGATGCGCTGGAAGTCGCTGACGCTCGACTCAAACTTCAGCGTGTCGCCATCCACGATGAGGAGCTTCCCGGGATAATCCTTTATCCATGCCTCGTAGCGCTCGTTCAGGCCGGTGAGGTAGTCGATGCGGATGCTTTGCTCGTACTCCCTGCCGCGTTTGGCAATCTGGGCAATGAGGTTGGGGATGCTGCTGCGTATGTAGATGAGCAGGTCGGGCAAGCCCACGAGGGACATCATCAGGTCGAAGAGGTCCGTGTAGTTCTGGAAGTCGCGGTCGCTCATGTAGCCTTGGGCATGAAGGTTCGGGGCGAAGATGCGCGCGTCCTCGAAGATTGTGCGGTCCTGGATGATGGTGTCCGTGCTCTTCGATATTTCCACGACGTCGCGGAAGCGCTTGTTGAGGAAATAGACCTGCAGGTTGAAGCTCCAGCGGTTCATGTCCTGATAGAAGTCGTCGAGGTAAGGATTCGTCTCGACAGGCTCGAAGCGTGGCGTCCAGCCGTAGCGCTTGACGAGCAACTTAGTGAGGGTGGTCTTGCCGCACCCTATGTTTCCGGCAATGGCGATGTGCATAATCCAAATTTACAATTTGACGATTTACTATTTACAATTTATTTACAATGGAAATGATTTACGATTTATCATCCAAAGCTAAGGGCGGTAGCAAATTCTTCACTCTTCATTCTTCATTCTTCATTTAAGAGAGTGGGAACATGCCGTAGAGCAGTCCGTCGATCTTGTCGGTGATGTCTTTGAAGTCTTTAGGGTTGTGCTGGTAGTCGATGTCGTCAACCTCGAGGGTCAGCACCTTGCCCTTGTATTTATTATAGATGAAGTCTTCGTAGAGTTCGTTCAAGCCCTTGAGGTACTCGAGCTGAATGGTTTGCTCGCAGTCGCGGCCTCGCTTCTGTATGTTGGCCACGAGGTGCGGGATGCTGGCCCGCAGGTAAATCATCAGGTCGGGGTATCGGACGATGTCCTTTATGTGGTCGAAGAGTTCCATGAACGTCTCGAAGTCTCGGTCGTCGAGGTGCCCCATGCGCTTGTTGTTGGCTGCGAAGACATACACGCCCTCGTAGATTGAGCGATCCTGAATGGTGTCCTTTGCCTCTTTCTGCATTTCGAGGATGTCGCGGAAGCGTTCCTTCAGGAAGAACACCTCCATGGGAAACGACCATCGCTCAATGTCCTTGTAGTAATCCTCAAGATAGGGATTGAACGTCACCTGCTCGTACATCGGCTCCCAACGGTAGTGCCGGGCGAGCATCTCGGTCAGCGTGGTCTTGCCGCTGCCTATGTTTCCTGCGATAGCGATGTACATCTTTTTACGATTGACGATTTAATGATTTACGATTGACGATTTGATTACCCGAAGAACTATGGACTATCGCTTCAGCATGATGTCGGCCACCGAGTATCTGTCGAGGAAGACGCTGCGGTCCACGTGGCCCTTGATGCCATCCACATAGCTGGTGCAGCTGTATTGCCACAGGACGATGGGGACGTCTTCGCTCAGTCCGGGGAACTCGTCGGCGTAGCGTGCCACCATGAAGCGGTAGCCTGTGAAGCGGCCTTCGAGGTATTTGGCGTAGAAGTTGACGCCGGTATAGATGATGGGCTTGACGCCGAACATGCGCTCCACGCCGTCGAGGAATGCTTTCAGCTTGCCTTGGAACTGTGCCAGCGAGCCTTTTCCCCGCTTCTCGACATCAACGATGGGGATGAGGTCCTGCTGTCGTGGGTCAACATTGTCGCGGAAGTTCTCCAGCTGCACCAATGCGCTTGCCGATGGGCTGAAGAAGTGATAGACGCCGACGGGAATGCCTGCGCGCTTGGCACCGTAGAGGTTGCGCAGGTAAAGGTCATCGACATAGCCTGCGCCTTCTGTTGCCTTGACGTAGGCGAAGGTGACGTTCTTGTCGCGAGCCACACGCTCCCAGTTGATGTAGCCTTGATAGTGCGACACATCGATGCCTTGCTGCTGGGCCACGGTATGGCGAATTGGCGGACGAAGCTCCCTGATTAGGGGCAGAGGCTGGTCGGGAAGGGGCGGACGCAACAAGGGATCCGGCTCTGGCAAAGCATAGATGGGCTCTACCGTTCGGCCCTTGCTTTTGCCTTTCTTGTCGGCAGACGCTACCGCTGTCACAAGGAGCAAGGTACAAATACACAGAAAGCGGAGCGACATGACGGTGGTTATTCTCCGAGGTAGTTGAAGTCGAAGTTCGGACTTTTGATGCTGGGGAACTGGCTACGCGGGTCGATGTCCTGACGGCTGCGCAGATGGCTGATCACTTTGTCATAGCATTCCTGGGCACTGTTCGACCATACTTTGCAGACGAATGGTGTATCGACGTATTTCGACTTCTGCGTCTCGGGCAGAAAGACTACGCGCTTGAACGTTATCTTGGCTTCGTACCATCCCGGCTGGGATTTGGCGTAAATGGCCAAGGCCTCGTTCTGAGCGGCCTTCTCCATTTTGGTCTGACCTGCGCCTTTGGCCTTGAATTCCTCCATCGTGGTTGCCGTCGTCTTGATGGCAATAAAGAAGGAGCGTGCCCGCACCTTGATGTGCTTGGGGTACATGGCGCTGCTGCTCATGAACTTCTCCAGTTCTGTGACAATTTCATCGTTCACCTCGAAATCCTCTAAGGAGGAGAGGAAGTTGAGTGCCTCTTCTACGCTATAGACGAGGGTCTCGTCGTCAAAGTATCTTATATAAAGGTTCATCCAGTGATTTGCTGTTTAACGATTTACTGTTTACTATTTATTATGCGGGTGCAAAAGTAGGAAAAAGACGGCACATAACGAAATTTTCATGCCTCAAAAACGTGCTAAGCGAAAGATTTTGACTAATTTTGTGCCTCGAAAGAGGGAAGCATCACCTCGACCCTATCACGCTGAAAGGGATAAAACGGTAAATGTAGCCCCTCTAAACCCTTTATGGGGATTAAATAGCTAAATTGCCAAATCGCAAATAAACAGTATATCGTAAATCGTCTAATCGCAAATAAACAGTAAATCGTGAATCGTCAAATCGTAAATAACGCAAGCTCGAGGAAATCTCTTGCCCCCCCGCTCCTTGTTCCTTGCCCCTCTTGGATGTTTGCTTCTACATGTACGTGCAATTGCTTCTACATGTACAAGCAATTGCTTTTACATGTACAAGCAAACACCTTGCCATGGGATGAAAGCGTAAAAGACTGATTATAACAATTCATCGCTCCGCCTGCGCCTGAGCGAAGCGAAGAACTCACGTTAAATAAATAGCTAATGGTTAAATGGCTAAAGAACAGGGCCTTGCCCTTGAGTATGCTTACTGGCTCGGCCAGCTATTTCATCTGCCGCTGTCTGCCGCTGTCTTCATCCGTCAGAGGGATGCTGACGGAGGGGGTCGGCTATGTGCAGCCTGCGCTCATCTTCTTTATGCTGACGCTCACGTTCTGCCGCATCCGTCTGAGCGACATGAGGCTCAAAGGGTGGCAGGCGGTGGCTTTGGCTTTCCAGGCCGGCATCGCAGTCCTGCTCTGCCTGCTGCATCAAACGGCTGAGAGCACGGAAAGCCGACTCTTCATGCAAAGTGCGATGCTCTGTTTCCTGTGTCCCACCGCAACGGCAGCGGCTGTCGTCACCGCCAAGCTTGGAGGCAACGCCGGCACTCTCACCGCCTACACCATGCTCGTCAACCTCGGTGCGGCAGTGCTCATCCCCACCCTCGTCCCGATTGTCAACCCGGCAGGCGGCATAAGTTTCTGGCTCTCCTTCTGGCTGATAATAAGGCGGGTGTTCCCGCTGCTCATCTGTCCCTTGCTGATAGCCTACTTGCTGCGTCGCCTCTTCCCGCGCCTGCCGGGCTTCCTCGACAGGCATCCCGACCTGCCTTTCCATCTCTGGACATTATCGCTGGCACTTGCCATAGCCGTCACGACCCGCATCATCGTTCATGCCGAAATGACGCCTGCCGTCTGCCTCACCATTGCATTGGCCTCTGCTCTGGCTTGTGCCGCACAATTTGCAGTAGGTCGCAAGATTGGCCGACGCTACGGCGAAGCTGTTACAGCCGGTCAGGCTTGCGGACAGAAGAACACCATCCTCGCCATCTGGGTGGGCTACTCGTTCCTCGACCCGCTGACCGCACTGGCTGGCGGCTTCTACAGCATTTGGCACAACGTCTATAACGCCTGGCAACTCTACAAGTTCAACCCGCCGAAACGTTAGGCGCAGGCAGCCGCGTCGGCAAACACGCCGTGCCATGTCCTTTGCTGCATCACGACGCAGCAAAGAACAAGCCGTGGCTCGTCAGAAACAACCCTGTGCCAAGAAACGTCATTTTCACTTTTCCCGTCATTTTTTTTCAACAGTTTGGTAAAAAAAACAACCATTTTCTTGGCAGAATGAAAGAAAAGTATTACCTTTGCAGCACAAAACAACAAGAAATGACACACAACGGCAACCTCTTCTACGGATTTTACTATTACTTTTACTTTAGCAAATGAAGTGAAGCGGGTCGGCGTATATATATAAATAAGGTATAACAAGACAAACAATATAGAAACATCCCGCTCACCCAAGTGACGCGGGATTTTTGTTAATAACCTCTACACCATGAACAAAAATTACAGTCTCTATCTGCTACATGCAAAAATAGATGCCATGTCGAAGTTCCTGAACCTTGACAAAATCATCGAGGGCGAAAAGAACTCCCATGCGCAGATTCGTTCTTACTATAGGATAAACCATTGGGCTTTCCGCTTCTTCCACTCGCAGGACGGCTTCATGCACTTCAGGGTCTCCACCAAAGGCGTCTTCACCGACGAGGATGTCTATTACCAGCCCGACGTCGTTTCCCGCTACATCAAGCCGGGGGCTAAGGTCCTGGAGCTGGGCTTCGGCCAAGGAGCCAACATCCTGTATCTGGCCCACAGCCACCCCGACGTACGCTTCTTCGGCCTCGACCTCTTTCCCCCAGAAAAGATGAAAAGGAATCTTCCAGAGAACGTCACCACATACGAACAGGACTACAGCGACCTGTCGCAGTTCGAGGACAACTCCATCGATGTGGCGTATGCCTTCGAGACCCTCGTACACAATTCCGACAAAGAGAAAATCTTCCGCGAGGTTCACCGAGTGCTGAAGCCCGGCGGCGTCTTCATCGTCTTCGACTACGCTCTTAACGACAAGTTGGAGACATACGACGCTCACATTCAGAAGGTTGTCGCCTTGATTTCAAAAGGAGGCGCGTCGGCCATGATTGAATCACTGGCAGAGCTGGACGGACACTACACCAACAGCGGACTGACCATTGAGGAAAGCAACGACCTCACACGCGAAGTGATGCCGGACCTCAAGCACCTGGAACGCCAGGCGGCAAAAATCCTAGACCGCCCACTGCTGGCAAAACTGATGTTCTGGCTGCTGCCCGAACAGTTTGTCTCCAACATCATCCTGGGATACCTTGGCTACGATTCCGCAAATGCCAACATTGGCACCTTCCACAACTGGATACTAAGGAAACCGAGGCAATAGTCCCCGACAAAAACAAATGAAAAGGATAGCAATACAAGGCATCGAGGGCAGCTTTCACGACATTGCCGCCCATCGCTTCTTCGAAGGCGAAGAGGTGGAACTCGTCTGCTGCGACACCTTCGAGGAGATGTTCTCCAGGCTCAAAGGACAGACAGACATGCTCGGCATCATGGCCATAGAGAACACCATCGCCGGAAGCCTGCTCCACAACTACGAACTGCTGCGCGACAGCGGCATGACCATCGTGGGCGAGCACAAACTCCGCATCAAGCACAGCATCATGTGCCTGCCCGGCGAGGACTGGGACGACATCCGGGAGGTCAACTCCCATCCCGTCGCACTCATGCAATGCCGGCAGTTCCTCTCGCGCCACCCGGAACTGAAGGTGGTCGAAGTGTCCGACACAGCAGGCGCAGCAGCCGACATCAGCAGAGAGCAGAGGCACGGACACGCCGCCATCTGCCATCGCGATGCAGCCGACATCTACGGCATGAAGGTCTTGCAGGAAGGCATCGAGACAAACAAGCACAACTTCACACGCTTCCTCGTACTGGCACATCCCGAAAAGGCAACCGCCATACGCAACACCAGGCACATCGACAAAGCCAGCCTCGTCTTCACGCTACCCCACGAAGAAGGCAGCCTCAGCGCCATCCTCTCCGTTCTCTCCTTCTACAAGCTCAACCTCACAAAGATACAGTCGCTGCCCATCATCGGGCAGGAATGGCAGTATATGTTCTACATCGACCTATCGTTCAACGATGAGAAACGCTACCGCCAGGCACTCAACGCCATCACCCCACTCACACGCGAACTCAAACAACTTGGCATTTACGAAGATGGAAAGCAAAGCATTTAATATCCGTCCGGCTGACAGATTGGCCGACGTAACTGAGTATTACTTCAGTCGTAAGCTGAAGGAAGTGGCAGCCATGAACGCCGAAGGAAAGGACGTCATCAGCCTCGCCATCGGCAGCCCCGACATGCCACCCTCGCCCGAAACCATCGAAACACTCTGCCAAGAAGCACAGAAGCCCACGGCCCACGGCTACCAGCCCACCGTAGGCATCCCCGAACTGCGGCAGGCAATGGCTGGCTTCTACAAGAGATGGTTCGGCGTGGAACTCGACCCGAAGTCAGAAATCCAGCCCCTCATCGGCAGCAAGGAAGGCATCCTGCACGTCACCCTCGCCTTCGTCAACGTCGGAGATGAAGTTCTCGTGCCCAATCCCGGCTATCCCACCTATACAAGTCTCTCGAAACTGCTTGGCGCAAAGATCGTCAACTACGACCTTCTGCCCGAAAATGACTGGCAGCCCGACTTCGACGCATTAGAGCAGATGGACCTCAGCCGCGTGAAACTCCTTTGGACGAACTACCCGAACATGCCGACCGGGGCAAGGGCAAGACGCGAGACATACGAAAAGCTCGTCGATTTCGCCTTGCGTCATAACATCATTGTGGTGAACGACAATCCCTACAGCTTCATCCTGAACAAAGGCGAACACCTCTCCATTCTGCAAGTGCCGCGAGCCAAGGAGTGCTGCATCGAGTTCAATTCCATGTCGAAGAGCCACAACATGCCAGGTTGGCGCGTAGGCATGCTTGCCACCAACCCACAGTTCGTGCAGTGGATCCTCAAGGTGAAGTCGAACATCGACAGCGGTACGTTCCGCGCCATACAACTCGCCGCAGCCAAAGCCTACGACAACTCCGACCTCTGGCATCAGCAGGCCAACATCGAAACCTACGCCCCGCGCCGCCGCTATGCGGAGGAAATCATGCAGGTGCTCGGCTGTCAGTACGACCCGCAGCAGACAGGCATGTTCCTCTGGGGACGCATCCCCGACATATACAATAACGTAGAAGAACTGACAGAACGCATCCTGCACGAAGCAAGAGTGTTCATCACGCCTGGCTTCATCTTTGGCAGCAACGGCAGTCGCTACATCCGCATCAGTCTCTGCGCCAAGGAAGAGAAGTTGGAAGCAGCCTTGCAAAGAGTAAAGAAGCTAATGGGACAGGACATCTCAACGAAATAAAATCATCGTGATAACGAAATAACGTAATAACGAAATAACGAAACAAGAAAAACGATATGGAACTGAATCTGACCCCCCTGAACCTGCCAAGCGACCAGGAACGTGCCTTCATCATTGCCGGTCCTTGCAGTGCTGAGACAGAAGAACAAGTGATGACTACCGCCAAGCAGC
>CAMKTM010000029.1 GCA_946415695.1 uncultured Prevotellaceae bacterium
AGTGTAGCGAGTTAACTTCCATTTTAACTTCCATTATAACTTCCGAAACTTCAGTAAATGGTAAATATGGCCTCCGTTGACAACGCAACACACGGGATTAAATGGTAAATGGTAAATGATTAAATGGTAAATGAGAGAGGGTCTTTGATTGCTTGTACATGTACAAGCAATTGCAAGTACATGACCATGCAATTGCAAGTACATGACCATGCAATAAACCCCCTGTGGGATGTCGGGGGCCCTGACACTTTAGAACGCCCTGCCTGCAGAACCGAAATGTCTTTCGTGCTGAAAGCAAAAATGCGGAAAGCCGCGGGCTGTTTGTCCCCCCAAAAGGAGCGGGGCGGGATGCGAGGACTTGTCCCGATGGCGATTGGTAAGTTTTTGCTTACCCTGCGGCGAGGCAGGGAAGCCGTAAAAGCGGATTTTCCGACTGCTCTGTACGCTTTTTTAGATAAAATTTACAAATTTTCAGCAAAAAGTTGGTACAATCTATATTTATGCCTATATTTGCACAAACATTGAGCGTAATGATGCAAGCGGCCCAAACAAAAGGAAGAGCGTATTCGCAGCGGAGCATCAGGCATTTCTTCATCAACAATTGGTGCCTGAAGCGCTCCAAGGTGATTTATGCCTTGACCCACAGATGGGTGAGGGGAGAGGTGCGCATCAACATTGCCGTGGAATGCAGGGAGCGGACCGACATGGACTGGGGACATGCCTGGGTGACGCTGGACGGCAAGCCTTTTCTTGAGCCTAACAAAAAACTCCTGGAAAGGGCTATGACAAAGATTGCCGAAACAGGCAAATATGTTTATTGGATTTACAATTCGAAGTCAAATGGCTAATTTATATCTGACACATAAATGCAAGCGGGGCTGCCCCTTCTGCTTTGCGCGAAAAGTGCTGAAGGCAGCCGACAACGTCGATGAGGTGCTGACCCTGGAGGAGATAGAGACGCTGCTGAACCATTTCAAAGGGCAGTTCCACGACCTCGGGCTGCTGGGCGGCGAGCCGTTCCAGTACCCCGAACTCATCAAGGTCATTGAGCTGCTGCGGCGAAACCATATCCATGCCAAGATTTTCACCAGCGCCACCGACCCGCTTCCCGAGGGGCTCGAAGGGCTCGACCCAAGCTGCGGATGCCTGAACTTCGTGGTCAACGTGGGCGACCGAAGCACGTACAACGAGCGGCAGTTTGCCAACCTCGAACGTTTCTTCGACAAGTTCCACAGCGTTTCCGCACTCTCCTATACCATCTTCGATTTGGAAAAGGACAACCCCGAGTTCCTCTTCGACATGATTGACCATTACCACCTGGTGCGCAACATCCGTACGGGAATAGCCCTGCCCATCTACAAGGGCGGCAACCGATACATCGACCTCGACGACTACAGGAAGGCCGGCGAATACTTCGTGAAATGCTGCGAGCAGGCAGCCCTCAGGCGCATTACCATGTCGATGGACTGCGGCTTCCAGGCGTGTATGTTCAACGATGAGCAGATAGGCCATCTCATCAAGCTGGGGTCTGGCATCGGCTTCATGTGCGGCGCGGCGCTCGACATCGGTCCGGGCCTTCAGGCCTGGAACTGCTTCCCGCTCTTCCAGCTCGGGCGCGTCAACGCACTGGACGCTTCCACCATCGTGGAACTGAAGGACATGCTGAACGCCAAATTGGAGGAGACGCTCGGCAGCAGAAAAGGAGTGCGACCGGGATGCGCCACGTGCGAACTGCTCCCGCGCAATCTCTGCGAAGGAGGGTGTAAAAGTTTCAAATCAGTAAACACATAGACGACATGGAAATCAACAAAAATGTGACCTGGAAGTCCTTGGGCGAGAAAGTCGTAGCCGTAAAGGTCGAAACAGGCGAGTACTACACGATGAACGAGACCGCATCCGTCATCTGGAAAGGTCTCAGCGAAGGAAAGCAGGTGGAAGACATCGTAGAGCAGTTATGCACTGAATACGACAACCAGGATAAAGCCTCGGTGGCGCAAGACGTCGAGGAACAAATTAGTGAGTGGCAAAAAGAATTATTAATCAATTAAAACGAAAGGACTATGACACAGAAAGTCTACAAGAAGCCGGCTACAACGAAGCACGCTTCAATGGACCTCGTTCAGGGTTCAGGTCTGTACTACACGACGTTGTACTACACCTATTACTACTACTATTAATAGTGTAATCGGTGCATTCCGACGAATGTGAAACTAATTGATGTCAACCTCCGTGTCTCCAAAACGAACCGGAGGTTGACATCATTAAACGAAGTTATGTATTCAACAAACATAAAACTGGCAGGCGTCAACCTCCACGTCGTTTCGGACATGGATATTGACATCACCCATCTTCATCAGTTGTTCAAGTATCATGTGACAACCGATGAGGCTGCCACCGCCGACGGCCCATCTCACCTGATTGAGGTGAAGACCGTCAAAAAGCATACGGTGCCCAAAGACGCCACTTTGGTGTGGCAGGGAACCTACCACGGCGTAGGCCACAAAGGGCATCACGACAACCAGCTGAAGAAATACCTCTCTGCCGACGGCAAGACGGAGTACTTCATGGCTTCGGAGGGTTCGTGCATCATCAACGACCTTACGGCCAACAGGACCATCTGCACCCTGCAAGTCACGCGGCATTGGCTGACACGCACAAAGATTCGCGCCACGGTGGGGCTTGTCATAATCCTCCTCGTCCATATCATCATGACGCGCCATCGCCGCTATGCCATCCATGCGGCTGCCGTCGTTTGGCGCGGACGCGCTGTCGTCTTTACAGGCAGGAGCGGCATGGGGAAGAGCACGCTCTGCACCGACCTTGTGGCTCAGGGAGCTGGATTCTTGGGCGACGACATCGTCTTCCTCTATCAGGAAAACGACGAGGTGAGGGTCGCATCCCTGCTCTTCGATGCCAAACTCTACGAGCAGGGCAAACCGCTGAAGGGGTTTGTTGACATCCTGGAACGCTATGGCTGCGCTAAAATAGAAGATGCGCCGCTGCAGGCGTTCGCCCAGATTGTGCCGACACGCAAAGGACTGTCAACAGTTCAACTCGTGCCGGACGACAACAAACTTTTCGATGTCCTCCTGACGGCTGCCAACAACATAGCCCTGCAGTATGACACGGGCGACTGGATCTCCCTCTGCACCCGTGTTTACGAAAGCTATCCTCTCTACGATTTCAGCTTCGGCGACCGCGCGTTGCTCGATGTAAATGTTCTGGACGATTTCTATGGAAAGGCATGACATACTGGACATCTGGAAGCAGCCTGATTGCCAATTCCGAAGAATTGCGGTCAGCGAAGCACTGAGGCTTTTGCCACATTCCTTTGGGCTCTGCCTTCAGATGCTGGCCGATTGTCCGGAGGAACAGGCATGGGAACTGGTCGTGCCTCTGCGAAAGCACATGCCCTTCTTGCACGAAGGCTACAGCCCTGCCGTTGCCCTGCCGGAAGGCTCCTTCGATGTGTTCCCGGAATGGGCAGAGCAGTACAAGGCGGCGATGGCCTCCCTCGGGCAGGAAGCCGACCCTCGGCTCCCGGGCGTCTGCTACCGTTATTTCAACGCCCTCCGCTCCGACCTCAAGACAATGTATCCACATTATGATTTCTCCGATTGCCTTCGCGAGGAAGAGAAATCATTTGTGTCGTCGCATCAGTTGATGGTTTTCGTAACGGGCGTCTGCAATCTCCAATGTCCTTATTGCTTTTCGAGCGACATTGAGCACACATACATCTCTGCCGACGACCTCCGTCGCATCTTTGCCTGGGCTGCAAAGAACGACTGCTCGATGGTCACACCTTGCGGCGGCGAGCCGATGCTCTATCCCCATATCGGCCTCTTTTTTGACCTCGTAGCAGACTATGGGATGCGAACCTACATGGCTTCCAACTGCACGATGCCCCTTTCCCGACTGACACCAAAGCAGTTGGGCACAATCGATGTCCTGACATGCCACATGACCGAGAGCCTCTGGAAGCGCCAAGAGTACATGAAGACATTCTGCGAAAACCTTCAGTTGGCACAGCAAATGGGCATCAAAATCATAGCCCGTGCGAACATCGTGAGCCCGAACGAAGAAACAGAACCATGGTTCGAACTTGTTGAACGCTATGGCTTGGACACCTTTTACATCTCAACCCCAATACCTTCCGGCGCCCACGACAATCTGTACATCGACCCCGCAACGTTTGCCAGCTATGTGCCCGTCATAAAACGCTGCATCGGACGCTGTCGCGAACGCCATATCAATATCGGTTTCGCCAAACCCATCCCCCTTTGCATCTTCGACCGCGAGACGGCTTCGTGGCTCATGCAGAGCGACCGTTTCCTGCCCCTTTGCAACAATCACGAGGACGGCGGCACACGCAACGCCTGCATCTCGCCCGACATGCACATCGAACCCTGTCCCGGGGTTCCTCGTCCACGCATTCCTTTCAGCGAGTCGATTACCTGGAAAGACCTTGAGACGCAGCTGGGCGCAGAAATACATCGTGCCTTGCAGAAGCCGCTGTTTGAGCGATGCAGCCGTTGCTTCCTTTCTCAGCGAAGAATCTGTCAAGGCGCTTGCCTGTCGTATAAATACCTGACGAAAGCATGAAGCGGTTTCAGAGATTCAGACAACGTATGCAGCGCAACTGGAAAAAACTCCTGATGCGCTATTTGCAGCCAGGCAAGTTGCGCGTTTTGCCGGACACGCTGACCATTGAACTGACCAACCGCTGCTCTTTGGCCTGCAGTTGTTGTCCGAACGGCTGCGACCGCGAACACTCCCGTCCGCAGCACACTTTGACATTGGATGACTTTCAGCAGTTGCTGGGACACATCGACATTCCTTTCAAGAAAGTCTTTCTGCACTTGCACGGCGAGCCGTTTCTTGCCAAAGACCTGCCCCGAATCGTCCAGTTGCTCGTGCAGCGGGGTGTTGAGGCGTTCAGCATCTTCAGCAATGCCTACCATATCGACCTGTCGTTGCTGGAAGAGTTGCTGGCGATGGCAGACCGTCCGCAGTTGAATATCGCCTTCTCTGCCGAGCTGTACGATGCCGTTACTTACGAAAGCATCCGCCGCCCGGGCAAGTTCGCCGATGTCTGGCAATCGCTGGAACAGATTGATGCCGTCATGGAGCGCTATCAGTGCGACTACTCCGTGAATGCCATCATCAATGCCGAGGCGATAGATACGCTAAAGGACAGCGTGCCTGGTGTCTTTGCCCGCTTGCATCGCATGAGCAGCCTGCACCTCAGCAGCGCTTTCCCCTGGCCGCATTTGCCTGGGACGGGCGACGTTGCCGGCCATTTAAGGCGTCGCCGCCGCATCTGCAATCAGATTTGGGAACTGCCCACCATATTGTCCTCCGGCGAAGTCACGATGTGCTGCAGTGACTATCGGGGAGAGTGCATAGTCGGTTCCCTGCGCGACCATACGTTCAGCGAACTGATGAACAACCGCGAGGCCCGTCGCTTCCGTCGGAACATCGTGCTGCGCAAGGCCGAATGCAATGCCATTTGCCGCGATTGCCTCATTGATCGCCACATCAGCTTCTCGCGTGTCGTCCGCCGACGTTTCGTCGAGCAAGCGAAGCCAGAGGTTCTCGAAAAGTATTTCGCTGGCTTCAACAAGTATTTTCTCATAGACAAAGCAATCGGGTAACAAACAAATAGATTATCTACACAATTAAAACATACAAGACTATGCCAAACTTAATGCTCACGAACTATTGCAACTATCATTGTCCTTATTGTTTCGGTGTGGACATGATGGTTCCGAAGAAGGAACGTGCCCTTATGAGCAGGGAAACATTTACCGGCATCATGGAGTGGCTGGAACGCAAACCTTTCGACCGTGTTGTCCACTTAATGGGTGGAGAACCAACGTTACATCCCGACATCGAATGGATGATAGACTATATGCTGGAGCGCGACCTCCATGTCACTATTTTCAGCAATATGGCCACCAAGCAGTCTGCCGAATTGGCCGAGAAACTTGCCGAGTTCCCTGTCTGTTGGGTGGCCAACGTGAACAATCCGGTGAAGTGGAACGACGGACAGCGCGAGAACATTTTCCGTGGACTTCAGGCTGCCGGCAGGAAGGCTTCGCTGACTTTCAACATCATCCCCGAAGAGCCCAACGAGTTGTGGGCTTTGGAACTCATTGAGAAGTACGACCTTTCGCGAAGCATCAAGGTTGGTTTTGTGCTGCCTACGCTCACTTCGTCCAACATGGCATTGAAGGACGAGGACTACGATGTCGTGGCGCGTCGTGTGGTCAGCCTTGTGAAAGCAGGCGAGCCGATGGACATCAGCATCGAATACGAATGCGGCGTTCCGCATTGTTGCTTCACCGACGAGGAGTTGGGCTATCTGTGGCGCCATCACTCAACCGTCAATTCGGGCTGTCAGTCGCGCCTTGACATCACGCCACAGGGAGACGTCATCTACTGCCTGCCTTTGGCAACGGCCGGCATGCGCCACTATACCACCTTCGACAACTACATTGAATGTCGCGAGTGGTTCGAGAACCGCTACCGTCCCTACCGCATGTTGGGCAGCAAGATAGAGTGTGCCGACTGTATGCTCAACAATCCCTTGAAGTGCAACGGCGGCTGCCTGGCCAAGAATATGATTGGCGCACACAATGTGGAGATTTCCGACGGGGACAAATAACTGTCTATGAAGGCAAATCCGAAGCAAAGGTCAGGGCGCATCCTTCTGTTTCTCCTGCCAGCCATTTGTGTGGCTATCGGCTTACTCAACTGGCTGACGGGTGAGTTCAGCGACGACTATGCCTTGGCTTTTACCTTCGATGCGGAATGTTTGAACTACGACCGGCCTATCAGGAGCATAGGGGACATCTTCTATTCCCAGTACTACCACTATTTGTTCCAGCACGGGCGTGTCGTCACAGAAGGTATCGTGCAGTTCCTCGTGAGCCTTCGGAATAAGCATGTCTTCGATGTGCTGAACAGCATTCTCTTCGTGGTTTACCTGTGTCTGCTGCAATTGCACAGCGGACGTTTCACGTGGGTAGGAACGGCGTTTGCCGCGGCAATGACCCTTGTCTTCACGCGTGCTTTCGGCGACGTGTTCCTTTGGTTGTCGGGGAGCGTGAACTATCTGTGGGTGGCTTGCCTGAACCTGCTGCTGCTGTATGTCTTCAAGAAGAGGCTGGAGGATAACAATAAGTTAGCGGCTGTCTGCTTCGCTATTGCGGCCTTCATCGTTGGCTCCATGCAGGAAGGCTTCTCCGTGGGCATCTGTGCGGCACTGGTATTGCATCTCTTGTGGCGATGGAAGAAGGACCATAAGCCACTTGTGGCTGTCCCCGTCGGCATTGCCGTTGGCTATGCGGTCGGTGTGCTGTTCGACTTCCTCTCCCCGGGCATTTGGATAAGGGCAAGAGTGAATGGCATCGACGCGAACTACGACGTGCGGATTCTCTTGGACGGCATCGGATATGTGCTCACTGGATTAAGAGTGTTCTGGATTACGGCCTGCGTGGTGCTCATCCAGTCCCTGCGCCATCGGATTGAGTTTCGCGCCCTGCTCCTGCGCAACAGCCTTTTCCTTTGCGCGATGCTTTTCCAGGCATTGTTCCTGATGATGCTCGGCCGTTCGGCAGAACCCAGGTCATTGTTTGTCATAGACATGTTTGCCCTGATTGTCCTGCTTCAGCTTGTTCCTGTGCAGTCTGTGCGCTTGGGCATCGCTTCCCTGGCGGTCTTTGCCTGCGTCTATGTTCCCGTTCTCAAGCTCAACGTGAAGAACTATCAGACGACGCAGGCCTTCCTTGAGGAGCTGGAAGCGTCCGACGGAACGGTTTTCTTCGACGTGCCGCACTACAAACGCTCCGAGGTGCACTATTTGGGCTCCCGCATCATGATGGACCATCGCCGCTTCCTCTTTAAGGATGTGGCTGCCTATTACGGCAAGAAGGATATCCTGGTCTTGCCCAAACGCTTTAGGGAAGAGCTGTACCTCACCTCCTCCTTCATTCAGCCGAAGAACTACTATCGCGACGGCGAATACAGCACCGACGATATTGCCTTTACCGTGAAACCGCTACCAGACAGCATCCATCAGTCCACGTCCATACAGGTCCCCTATAGAGGCGAAGAGTACGTGTCGTTCCCTTCCGGTAACTATTTACTGAAGGACAAACGCGGCAGCAGAACGAAGAAGCATTAACCATTGAATCATTGACCATTGACCATTGACCATTAACCATTGACCATTGAGCATTAAACATTGACCATTGAACATTGAACATTGACCATTAAACATTGACCATTGACCATTGACCATTGAAGCATTGACTATTGACCATTGAGCATTGACCATTGAGCATTGAAGCATTGACCATTATCTCGCGTATTCGGGCGTAGCCAAATGGTCAATGGTCAATGGTCAATGGTCAATGAAAAAACGAGGCACGCTCTTATTGCCAACGAGGCACGCTCTTATTGCCAACGAGGCACGCTCTTATTTCAGACGTCCTATTTCGCGGTAAGATAGCAGACGATAAAAACAAGTAATTAAAATATGATGACAAACGAGAATCAACCTACCTCCTGCGAGGCGAACATAGCCCGAACGCTCTTAGTCCTAGATAACTTCGAGTGGATAAAACATCAGGCAGCAGCTGTGGGCGTTCATGTCATTCCCTTGAAAGGCATCGACCTCCTGCAGACCGTCTATGCCGAACGGCTGGATCGTCCGGTGCGCGACATCGACATGCTTTGCCGTAGCGAAGAAGATTGCCGCCGACTTTGCGAGCGTCTGTGCCAGGAAGATTACCGTTTGGCGTTCCGCTTCTCCCTGCGTCCCGAGGCGCTGGCAGCCAAACACAAGGTGACGCTGCTTTCGTGCAACCCCAACAAGGTGAACATCGACATCCACATCGTCTTTGTCACCAAGAAGTTCTTTTCGCAGACCATCGGCCGGTTCAATCAGGATGCCATCCAGCGGTGTGTCGGGGACCGCATGGAGGCGACCGACCGCTGGCTGTTCCTTGCCCAGCACGCCGCATTCCATGCCTTTTCCGACGGCAAGTGGCTTCGCGACTTGCAAGTCCTCCTCGATGCGTTCACCCCGGAACAATTGGCAACCCTGCGCGACAAAGCCTGCACCTACCACTTCCGACGCGTCACCCTGGCTGCCCTCAACAGCCTCGTTTCGCATGGCGAGACACGGTTCCAGAAACACTTTTCTGCGTTCGACATCTCGCGTTCCGAAAAACGCTTCTTGCGATTCCTCAATAGCTTTCACCGCCCCTTCAGCCGGCGCCTCTTCGACCGCCTCGTCACATCATACTGGGAGTTTACGTTCATCGACCGCCGCAGCGACCGCTTACGTATGTGGCTGCAACTGATGTTCCCTTCGCCCGGCGTCCTGACCAACATCTATCGCATCCGCACCCCTTTCGCTCGCCTGTTCTATTACCCCTTCAATTTCATTGTATCGGGAATAACAAGCGTGCTCTTCGGGATAACCTATATAAGTAGAAGGTAAAAAAAAAGACCCACCCCAACCCTCCAAGACCCACCCCAACCCTCCAAGACCCACCCCAACCCTCCCTTAAAGGGAGGGAGAAATAATGTTCAATGTTCAATGTTCAATGTTCAATGGTTCAATGTTCAATGGTCAATGTTCAATGGTCAATGGTTCAATGGTCAATGTTCAATGGTCAATGTTCAATGGTCAATGATTAAGAATGTCCTGCTCAGCTTCGATGCCGAAGAGTTCGACCTTCCTCGCGAGAATGGTGTACAGCTGCCTTTGGAGGAGGCGGTAAGCATTTCCCGAGGGGGTGTTTCAGTCATCTTGGACATATTGAAAGAGAGCGAGGTGCAAGCCACGTTTTTCTGTACCACGAACTTTGCAACCCATGCCCCCGATGCCGTCCGCCGAATGCTTGCAGACGGCCATGAGGTCGCTTCGCATGGCTGCGACCATTGGCGTCCAGCCCCCGGCGACATCGCCCGCTCAAAGCACACGTTGGAAGACCTTACCGGAGAGCGCATTCTCGGCTATCGCCAGCCGCGCATGGCTGCCGTCTCTATGCAGGAATTGGCAGCACATGGCTATCTCTACGACGCTTCGCTCCACCCCACTTTCATCCCCGGGCGCTATATGCACTGGGGCGCTCCGCGAGTCCCCTTCGTGAAGGATGGACTGGTGGAGTTGCCGATGTCCGTGACCCCATGGCTGAGGCTGCCCCTGTTCTGGCTGGCCTGCCACCACTATCCCTTCCCCCTATATCGGTGGCTGTGCCAGAGAACCCTCCGCCACGACGGACTGCTTGCCCTCTATTTCCACCCTTGGGAGTTCGTGCCTCTGCGGGAGCACCCCGAATGGAAGGTTCCCTGGCTTATTCACCGACAGTCAGGAACACCGATGCAGGAACGCCTCCGAGCACTGATTGCGGCACTGAAACGCCAAGGCGGAGGCTTCTGCACATATCGCCGGATGGCCGAAGAAATGAAGAACAGGTTATGAGGTTATTATTCCTTAAAACCTGACAGCGAAGCGACCTCAAACCCTTAAAACCTGACAACGAAGCGACCTCAAACCCTTAAAACCTGACAACGAAGCGACCTCAAATCCTTAAAACCTGACAGCGAAGCGACCTCAAACCCTTAAAACCTGACAGCGAAGCGACCTCAAATCCTTAAAACCTAAAAAATATGAGCAAGAAACTCGTTTCGATACTGCTACCCGCATACAACGAGGAGGCAAACTTCCCCCTCATCGACGAATGTATGCACCGAGTGATGAAAGACAACCCAGCGTATGACTGGGAAATACTCATGGTGAACGACGGCAGCACCGACCATACGCTGCAGCAGATGATACGCCTTCGCGAGAAAGACGAACGCTTCTGCTACCTGGACCTTTCGCGCAACTACGGAAAGGAAATCGCCATGATGGCAGGCCTGGACTATGTGCGGGGCGATGCCGCCATCATCATGGACGCAGACATGCAGCACCCCATCGACGTGATTCCGCAGATGCTCTCCGCATGGGAAGAGGGCTACGAAGATGTCTATGCTCAGCGCAGCAACAGTCGCGAGAACTGGCTGAAGCGGACAACTTCGCGGGCATACTATCGAGTGCTCCAGCACGTCACAAACATTCCCATACAGCAGGACACAGGCGATTTCCGCCTCCTCGACCGCTCCTGCATCATGGCCCTAAGGCAAATGCGAGAGTCGGAAAGGAACACCAAAGGACTGTATTCCTGGATAGGCTTCAGGAAACATGGCATCACCTACTGGCAGCAGAAGCGGAAGCAAGGCGCATCGAAGTGGAGCTTCCTGCAATTGCTGAACCTGGCCATCAACGGACTGACAAGCTACACCATAGCCCCTCTGCGCCTTTCCACCATACTCGGACTGTTCATCAGTGCCATAGCATTCATCTATCTCATCTATATTCTCATCACCACCTGCCTCTACGGCGACCCCGTGGCCGGATACCCCACAATCATGGTCACAATCCTCTTCCTCGGAGGCATCCAGTTGTTTTCCATCGGCATCATCGGCGAATACCTCGGCAAGATTTTTAACGAAACAAAGGGACGTCCCGGCTATTTTGTTGAGAGCTATAATGGTCAACATGTATGAAGTTGAGACATTTTTTGTCATTAAAGCATAAAAATACAGAAAAAAGATATACCTTTGTGGCAGAAAAGAAAAGAAAGAAGGCGAATAGAGACATTTCATGGACATCGTAATCACATACGTCAACGGACTTGACCCGCAGTGGCAGGCGGATTATGCCAAATGCATCGGGACAGATATGCTGACCAAGCGGTTCCGCGACTGGGGAACCCTGCCCTATTTGCTGCGCGGCATCGAGGAGTGTATGCCTTTCGTGGAGAATGTCTTTCTCGTCGTTGCCCGCGAAAGCCAAATCCCGGCTTGGGTAAACCGCTCCGCTGTTCGCGTCGTGCTCCATCGGGATTTTATTCCTGAAAAGTTCTTGCCGACGTTCAACAGCACCGCCATAGAAATGTTCATGCACAAAATAGAGGGGCTGGCAGAAGAATACATCTATTTCAACGACGACTTCTTCCCGTTGATGCCCTGTCAGCCCACCGACTTCTTCCGCGACGGAAAGGCCGCCGTCTCCATGAACTATCACTTGTGCACGTTCAACAATGTTTACCGCACCCATTCGAAGCGATCCGACCGCCTTGCCCGACGCGTGGCAGGAGTTAAGCCAAAACTCTTTTATGTCCGTCCGCAACACACTTGTGCACCGATGCTCAAGTCCGTTTGTGCGGAACTCTACGAGCAATGCCGCGATACGATTCTGGCATCGGTAACAGCCCTTAGAACGCGTAGGAACTATAGTCAGTATGTTTTCACCGATTATGCCTACTTTACAGGACACACGTTCAATCAGAAGATCTCCAACCGACATCTTTCTATGGCGATGGTTTCCGTAAAGAGCCTGACAGAGTCTATCATTCATCCTGCCACCAAACTGGCGTGCATCAACGACGTGAACATGCAAGAAGAAAAGTTCCAGCGCATCCACGCATGTCTGCACAATGCTTTCCAGACGCGATTCCAGGGCAAGTCACGTTTCGAGCTATGACTCAGCCGATAGATATAGTCATCACTTGGGTTGACGGGCAGGACGAAGCACTTGCGGAGAAGCGAAGGCAGTATGCTCTGTCCGACGAACTTGAACACGACGATGTGGGCGGCATAACACGCTATGCTTCCATCGGCGAGATAAAGTGGTGCCTGGCCTCCATCAATCGCTTTGCCCCGTGGGTGCATAAGATATTTATCGTTACGGACAATCAGAACCCGAATGTCACGCCTTTCCTCGAAGAAAACTTCCCGGAGGGATATATTCCTATTGAGATTGTTGACCACAAAGAGATATTCAAAGGCTTTGAGCAGTTCTTGCCAATCTTTAATTCCCTTTCCCTCGAGACCATGTTATGGCGCATCCCAGGGTTGAGCCGGCATTTCATCGAGATGAACGACGACCTGATGTTTGGCGCACCGGTCTCGCCGGAAGACTTTTTTGCCGGGGAGGGAGTACCTGTTTGCTATGCCACGAAAGCCAACTTGCCGCTGATTCGTCTCACAAGAATGATAAAGCGTCACAAGGATGGCAAGCCGCGCTTGACCTTCAAGGGCAATATGATTGCCGCAGCCTTGATTGCCGGCAACCGCTGGTGGTTCCTTATGATTTGCCATACCGTGAAGCCTCTTGTCCGCGATGCCTTCGAGGAATGTCTCGGCCAGCACCCGGAACTCATAGAGCGCAACATCCGTCATCATTTCCGACACATCGAACAGTTCAACGCCGAGGAGCTACACTATCTGCATCTTGCCCATAAAAAGCGCATTTGCCTGAGGAACCCAAGCGACGTGTTGTTCTATCTGCAGCCCAGAAACCGCAAAGGCTATGTCCTGCGAAAGCTGGCCCATCTCAAGGCAAGAAGCTACAAGTTCTGCTGCTTCAACAATCTTAATCAGGCCTCCGAGCAGGATTTGAACGACATTAAGGCATGGATTGCCGAAACCCTGAACATCAGTATATAATGCTTTCCAACATCCCATCCCGTGAAGAACTAAAAGGCGACCTCATCGTCAAGCCTGCTCCTTCCGAAAGCTCTCGGACGGTGCCTGATGTAACCGTCGTGACCGTCTGCTTCAATCCCCTTAGGGCAGGAAGGCAAAAGCTGTTCGCCGGGAACCTTCATTCTGTTCAGCAACAAACAGGGCTGAACATTGAGCACCTTATCATTGACGGTGCTTCTTCTGACGGGACAATGGACTTCCTCAAAGCCTACAGGAATGAAAGCCACGAAATACGCGTCTTCAGCGGAAAGGATTCGGGCATCTATGATGCGATGAACCGAGGCATTGCCCTGGCGCGAGGGAAGTATGTGACATTCCTTAATTCGGACGACCATTATCATTGTGCCGACGGACTTGCTGTTTCGCTGAAGGCTTTGGAAGAGAGCGGGGCGAGCCTCTCCTTTGCGCCTATTTTGGCACAGAAGGCAAGCGGAAAGCTTCGCCAGCGACGCCCTCACCGCCGCCTCCATAAGGCTTTCCTTTTCAATGTCATCTGCCACCAGTCCATGTTATTCCGCAAGTCCGACCTCTTTGCAATGGGCGGTTACGACTTGTCTTACGGCATCGCTTCAGACTACGACCTGATGATGCGTCTGATAGCATCCGGCCACAAGGCATGCTTCGTCGATAGTTGTTTTGTCACCTTCCTGGAGGGAGGTTTTGCCATGCAGAACAAGAAGCGGAACATGAAGGAGAAGGCAGAGATAACAAGGAACTTTCACCGCGAGGCTTTCGGCGCAGAACTCTCGGCCGAGGAGGCTTGGTATTTGGTCAGCAAATGCAAGTATCCCAGGAGGTACCTGCATCTCTTTGAAAGGTCGCAGCGGTTGGCGTCAGCATCGTTCGTGAATCTGCCGCAAAGCTTCTTTGAGAGATTTGTGCGCCGCTTCAATTATGCGAAGTACTGGCTTCGCTGTTTCCTATCTTTCGCTTGAAGAAGTTTTTCAGGCGGGTCATGTTCGACGTCACAAAGTCATTCTTTTGCCATTCGTTGTGCGACCATAGCCAGATGTCTGGCTGCCGCCGTATCGTCTCTTCGAGCATACGGAAGTAGAGCAGAGAACGGGGGAAGGGCTTGTCCTGCAGGTCTGGTGGAACAGGCATCTCACGGAAGGTTAGGCGATAGTGTCCGCGAGCCGTCTTCTCCACGTCGAGATAGACAAGTTCTGCGTTTACTTTCTTTGCCAGTTCTTCGGCACCGGGAATGACGGCAATTGCCTGGTTCAGGAGGAACGTCACATCTTTGTGCTTCGTGCCTCTCAGCACTTGGTCCTGGATGAAACCGCAGAGGTATGGTTCGCCCTCGGCGCTTATGCTGAGCAAGGAGCGAATGGCCTCAGACATCTCTATCTGTCGGGTGTCCCAACGGCTGCGCACTTCTTGCATCAGGGAGGCGAAGTAAGTGTTCTTGATTTGCTTGTATATTTCGCAGGACTTCCTGGGCTGTTTGTAGCGGACGCTGACTTCCTGATACCATTCCCAGCAGCCCAGATGCCCGAGGAGCATGAAGACGTTCTTGCCTTCCGAGGCGATTCGTTCCGGCAGCTCGCAGTTCAGTATTTCCACGCGGCGGCGCATCTCTTCGTCGGAAATGTTGAGGCACTTGAAGGATTCCACGAAGACGTCGCACAGGTTGTGGTAGAAGGCTTTCTCTATGCGGAGGAGTTCCTTCTTGTCCTTTTCGGGGAAAGAGCAACGGAGGTTCTCCCTGACCAAGCGTCGCCTATACCTTATTATATAATATATGAGGGGATAAGTGATGTCGCTCAGCAGGTACAGGACGCCCAATGGCAGCTTTGCCAGAAGCCGCATCAGGTGATGTTTTTTCTTTGTCCCGTTCTTGTTCATTCTGTCCGTGTTTGCCTTGAATTTTAGAATAGACAAGGGCAAAGGTACGAATAAGCGAGCAAAAAGCCAAATTTATTTGAGCTTTTTCGAGCG
>CAMKTM010000030.1 GCA_946415695.1 uncultured Prevotellaceae bacterium
ACCATGCAATTGCAAGTACATGACCATGCAATAAATCCCTTGTGGCGTTCGGGCAGTCTCGAAGCGTCGGGTAGGGAGTCGTTACGTCAGGGGTTGAGGGATGTGGTTCAGCAGAGGGAAAACTGTCGTGTGATGCTGTCGGGGCCGAGGAGCGCTTCGCAGGTGGTGATGGCGGTCAGCGGCACGCCGCAGAAGCCGTGCAGGCCGGCGCATTGGCCGGTGAGCAGCAGGTTCGGTATCTTGGTGACGACGGGCACGAGCGAGAGTGCGGTGTTCCGCCAGTCCTTGGCGTAGCCGAAGAGGGCGCCGTCCTTCGT
Organism: uncultured Prevotellaceae bacterium; assembly: GCA_946415695.1. Lineage (GTDB taxonomy): Bacteria > Bacteroidota > Bacteroidia > Bacteroidales > Bacteroidaceae > Physcousia. The sequence goes on from CAMKTM010000030.1 coordinate 318, forward strand.
GCCGTAGTAGTCGCGGATGGTGAGGGGCGAGGCAGTGTTGATGTCCGATACGCAGGAACGGAATCCCGGGTACATCTCTTCCATCTTCGAAAGGATGGTCTCGGCGCATGTGTGCTTCCAAAGGCTGTAGTCGGCCGGCCGATGGCCAAGTGTGGTGTCTGCCCACTGAGACACTTCGTGCCACAGCATTGGTGCAGCGATGATCATCTTCTGGCTGTAAGCTCCTTGGTCGGGCATTGGCGGCGTCATGAAGAAGGCGGCATCGCCGAAGGGATTCGCGGCGCTCCAAACGCCGTCGTAGCGCGATATGTAATAGCCGGAATAGGGAAGATAAGGGAAGGTCTCGGGTTTCAGTTTCAGGTAGAGAAGGAAGGCGGAATGCGTGCTGGGGATTTGCTGCAGTCGCATTCTGTAGGCACGTGGCAGCGCCCTGGGGTCGTCGAAGAGAGGCAGCAGGGCGCAGGGATGGATGGCGGAGACGTAGCGGTCGGCGCTGTAGTGCCGTCCCTTTCGGGTGGTGACACCGGTGATGCCCCTGCCTTCGGTGTGGATGTGCTGCACGGGGTCGCCGGTGACGACGGTGCCGCCATGCGCCCTGATGCTGTCGCAAAGCGTCTCGGCAAACTGCTGTGTGCCTCCCGCAAAGCGGTAGAGCCCGCCCAGGTGGAGGACGGAGATTGTGGCATGGATGTAGGCGGGCGTCATGTCGGCCTGTCCTCCGTAGAGCGGGTTCAGGTAGGCTGCCACCTGCCGGAGCCGTGGGTCGGTGATGTATTTAGCAATGAAGGCGTCGGCTGCCATGTTGAACTCCTCGGAATGCGAGAAAAGGGTGCGTGAGGCGGGACGGAGGTGGAAGAGGTCCATCTCATCGACGATGCTGTACATGGCTTCGACGTAGCGCTCGATGTGCTGTCGCTGGTGGGGAAAGTCAGCCGACAGCGAGTCCACGAACTGCGCTCTGCCCGATGCTATCTGATAGTAGTGCCTGTCCTCTGCGAAGTACAGTTTGTCGATGCATTCCGCGGGCATCGGCTCCACTTGCATCTTGTCCCAGATGCCGAGCCACTGGCAGAGACGCCTGATGCTTGCGCCCTCCTGCAGCCCTCCTGCGACATGCATCCCTGTGTCGAAGACCTCTCCGAAGCGGGTGAAGCTTTGCAGCCCTCCGCCTGCTGTCGCGTTTTTTTCCAGGACGGTCACTTCCAGACCCTCCTTCGCGAGGATGGCTCCGGCGAAGAGCCCTCCCAGTCCTCCGCCTATGATGAGAATGTGCTGCATAAGGGTGTGGGTATGAGTTCTTGACAAGTGACGATGGTTCCGACGAGGACGCCCATCATGCCGTGGGAATTAACGTTCTGTCCGGCGAGGAAGAGGTTCGGTATGCGGGTTCGGTACGGCACTCGGCCGGCCGGTCCCAAGGCGATGTCTTTCGCCACGCCGTACATCGAACCGCCTTCCGTGCCTGTGTAATCAAGGTAGGTGAGGGGCGTGGAGGTGTAATAACTTTCGATAGCGGCGGCAAAGCCGGGCTGGTGCTTCTCAACCTCCTGGATGAGGCGCTCGGCATGACGGCGCTTGAAAGCTTCGTAGTCTGCTCCGCGATGCCCAACGGTCGTCCCCGTCCATCTTGCCACGTCGCTCATGTTCATGTACGACAGCACCACGCCGCCTCGGGCAAAGCGGGGCGCGTCCTCGTGGCAATGGTGCATGTAGAGGAACCCTCTCGGCCAGTCGCCTTCCGTGTAGTGCTCGCAGTCCCAAGGCGTCGTGCCTCGGTAGCCGTAGTAATTGGTGTTGAGGTACGGCATGGTGTTCTCTTTGAACTTGACATAAAGGGAGAAGCAGCCGATGGTGTTCGGGATGCTTGCCAGGCGTCTGCGGAATGCCGGTCGGATGAGCTTTGTGTCCAGAATCTCCAGGAGGCGGGCGGGATGGATGGTGCTGATGATGTGGTCGGCAGGGAAGAAGCATTGGTCGTCCGTCTCAACGCCGATGGCTTTCGTGTCGTCAAGGCAGATGCGGCTCACCTTTTTCCGTACGAGAACCTGTCCCCCCATCTTTCGGATGGAGCCGGCAAGCGACGTGGCAATGGCGTCGCTCCCGCCTACGACCCGGAAGGCGCTCTGGTTGTAGAAGTCCATGATGAAGGCGTGATGGGCAAACGGCGTCTTGTCGCGCTCTGCAGCATATAGGGGGAGATTTCCCGCAAGAACATTCTTGAGCAGCTCGTCGTGGAAAAGTTCGTCGAGCACCTCGTTGATGCTTCGCGTCTGGTATTCGGTGTTTGCCGCCAAGTCGCGCTCGTCGGAAGTCAGGGAATTGAGGGTGGATGCGGAAGCGATGCGCTGCACGATGTCGGCATAGCGCCGCAAGTTGTCCTTCTCCTTCGGGAAGTAGCCGCCCAATTGTTCGATGAAAGCCTCTTTGCCGTTGGGGATGCGGAAAAGCTCGCCAGCAAAGCTGATGGTGTCGTAGCCGTCTGCATCGAGCGCATTGAGGCGCACCGTGTCCGTCAGTTCCAGGAGGCGCATCATGCGGTGCATGGTCTGTCCCTCCGCAGCACTGCCGATGAAGTGCATGCCCGTCTCGAACTTGACGCCTCCGCGAGAGAAACATTGCAGGCAGCCGCCTATTTGCGCTCCCTGCTCAAGGACGGTCACTTCGAAACCTTGCTTCTGGAGGATAAAACCGCAGGAGAGTCCGCCCAGCCCTGAACCTATGACAATGACCTTAGACATCCTGCTCTAAACGGTTTGCTATTTCGGCATATCGGTGTTTGTAGTACTTCCGGAGATTGTTGGCTCGCTCCCTTAATGTCTGACCGTACGACGCCTGCATCTCTTCCGGGCTGATGCGTTTGTCTATCTCAATCCTGATAGGCCATTTATGGAGGTGCTTGTCTTCCTTGGGCAAAGCCTTCCCTGCTCCATACAATATGAAGGGAAGGACATCGACGTTCAGCTCTTCGGCCAAGTAGAAGGCTCCCTGATGGAAGCGCGAAATGGAGCAGTCCGGCGAACGTGTCCCTTCGGGATATATGGCGATGCTGTAGCCTCTATCGATAAGTGAACGCAGCTTCGGCAGCAAGGCATCCATGCCTTCCGAGACGGGATAGAACTCGGCGTGACGAATGATGTAGCCGTAGAAAGGATTGTTCCAAACCCAATCCTTCGTCAGCACGACAAGCTTAGGTGTGTGCATCAGCATGGTCATCAGGTCGAGATGGGACTGATGGTTGGAGATGATGATGGCAGGCTTTTGGAAGTCTTCATTATGCGGATTGCCGATGGAGAACTTGACGCCCGGAATGCCGTGCCATACCGTGACGAACTTTGCAAAGCCCCACAGCATTTTGTGGATGCCCATTTGCTTCTTTTCCACATCTCGCACAAACGTCAGCCAGAGCATTGCTGCCGGCGTGATGATAAAGAAGATGGAGATGAGGAAGAAGAGCAAGGAATAGGTGGTGCGAAGGAACGTCATCAGGCCTCGCCAGATGGCAAGCGGCAGTCCATAGACGACGGCCAAGGCGCAAAGCACCGTGTTGAGGACGAAGATGCGCGAGAAGTCGAGGGCTGGCCGGAAGTGCGACACGCGCTTTTCGGGCGAGGGGTAAAAGACGTTTACGGGTGTCGAGATGAGCTCGATGCCGTGCCACGAGGAAAAGACGAGCAGCTCGAGCTCTGCTTCGTAGCGGGAGGTGAGCAGCGAAAGTCCGTAGAGCTTTTTCAGCGGGTAAAGGCGAAAGCCGGTCTGTGTGTCCCAAAGGAAGTGGCCTGTCTGCACTGCAAACCAGAAGTTGCTGAAGGCATTTGCGAACTTGCTTCCGGCGCTTCGTTCCGCTTTGTCGAGCCCTTTGCGCTGCCCAACGATGAGTGCTCCGGGATGCTTCTGGTTGACGTGAAGCAGGTGGGGGATGTCCTCGGGGAAGTGCTGTCCGTCGGCATCTATCGTGATGGCGTAGGCAAAGCCCATTTCGAGCGCCTTGCGGAAGCCTCGTTTCAAGGCTGTTCCCTTGCCTTCGTTCTTCTCGTAGGCAACGATGGTGATGCCTTCGATGCTGCGAAGGATGTCGAGCGTGCCGTCGGTGCAGCCGTCCGATACGACGATGACATCGAAGCATTGTGCAAGTGTGCGCTGCACGACGTCGGCTATTGTTCCCGCATTGTTGTATGTAGGAATGACCACGCAGATGCCTCTGTCGCGAAGCGTCTGTTTAGTTGGCGATGAATGTCCCGGCATTGATGGGTTTGTTGATGCTAATGTTTTGCAGTTCGATAGTTGTGTGGTCGCCGCTCTTCTCGTGCATTTCCACCTCTGTCACCGTTGATTGCTTAAGGTCGAAGTGCAGGATGAGTTTCGTGTATATCCGCTTGATGTCCTTTCTCAACGGAAGGAGGGTTGCCACATATTCTGTCGGTGTCTCCTTTGCCGTCACTTGGAATGCCTTGCTGTCTGTCAGGCATTTGCCGGCCACGCTGTTCATTATCATCCGTGCCATCTCCCCGATGAATTTGTTCTTTTGCCCCTTGTCTCCGTTCCTCAGGCGAGCGTCGGTGCCGTTCAGGATGAGCGTGCTGCTGCTGGGCGTGGTGTATTCCCAACGGAGCTTGTCGGGCTGCTGGCACGACATCTTGCCCTTCGACACCATTCCTTCTGCCAGCAGCTTCGAGTGTTTCGTCTGTGTGAAGTCGCACTGGACGGTTTTTATCTTCTCGGCAGCGGAAGCCATCTCCTTTATTATCTTCTGCTCGCTTGTCTGTTGTGCCAGCAGAGGAATGGAGATTAGGGAAACTATGATTGAAAGTATTATTCGTCTCATCTCACATTTACCATATAATGTACAATTTAGCAATGTACAATGTACTATTTATTTTACGATTTAATCATTTACAGTTTAATAATTCTCCCCATAGAGGGGGAGTTAGAGGGGGTCTTTGGCCTTTGCTTCCTCCCATTAAGGGAGGGTTGGGGAGGGTATTTCACTTTGCTATGAGGTAGCACCCCGCCATGATGAGCAGTACGCCAGCCCACTTCGCGACGCTTACGTCCTCGTGGAAAACCAGCATTGCCGCTATCATCCCGAACACGTAGCTGAGCGACACCATCGGATAGGCCATGCTGAAGGGGAAGTGCTTGATGATGTAGAACCAGAGCACGGTGCCTGCACCATAGAGCAAGCCGCACAGAGCAAACTGCCAGTTCACGAGCAGCGTCCCCCAGAACTGCCAGTTCCAGCCGAACGGTTCCATCCGGACTAAGGCAAGTTTCAGGAATACTTGTCCGCCAGCAAGCAGGAGGCTCTGTATGATGGCCAATGGTAATAATTGCATGTCTCTTGAATTGCGCTGCAAAGGTACGAATAAGCGGGGACAATACAAAATAAAGTGCCTAATTATTTGTCTGGCAACGGAAAATATGTCCGCTTTTCGGTTGATGCAGTGGTTCGTTTTGTGTCTGTGCTGGCCATGAATTGAGGCATCGTGTCAATCGTTCGCGGGAACATGAAACCATGCTCCGGATTGAGCGGCTTGCCAAATCTTCTTTGCGAAGAATCTTTACAAAATTTCTCTTCATAGAGTGGCTGAACGGGAATGGCAGCGCGGCTTGCTTTCCATAAGAGCACGCCTCGTTGGCAAACAAGGCACGCTCTTATGGCAAACAAGCCACGTCGAATTGATCGTCTTCCCACATCGATTTTTGAGGAAATCTATGCTTTGATTTACGCAAAAATGCACTTTGACAATACTATCTTTGCACGCGCTTCCGCCAAGTGTCTTTGTAATTGCTTGATTGTCAGGTGGTATTTAATTTTAGCGAATCTTTTGCATTTTTGGCTATCAAGTGCCACGGGAACAAAAAAAGGCCGTCAGAGAGGGCCTTTTTGCGAAGTTTCTTTACATTTCGTGCTCTGCGCAGAGAACGATGCTGCGGGAATAGAGCATCGGTGGTATGGGTTTTCCGAGACGGCGGAAGAGGTCTTGGAACGAAGGGGTCGCTTCGTCGTGACACCCCACGAGCACGGTTTCCGCCTTGCCGCTCTTTATCAGGCGGTGGGCGTCGCGGAGCGCCCATTCAAGCGATTTGGCGCCTTGCGAGTAAGTCACATTGTAGCCGTGGCACTTGGTGCGTATGGCAATGGCGGAACTCAGCGTGTTGTGTGTGCTTTGCATGAAGAGGGTGGGGCTGAGCGTCTCTTCGTTGTTCTCCAACATGTCGATGAGGAACTTCTCGCTCGTCTCGAGCATTCCGTAGGCGGTTGCAGTGATGATGGCGTCGGGACACTCTATGCCTGCTTTCCGGAGCGCTTTGAGCGACGTGATGGTAGCTGCCTTCATGAGTTTGCCCATGCGGCGTGCCTCTCCGGGAGAAATGAATTCGCGGTAGTCTTTCAGTTGCTCGGAGTCGTCGATGGTTTCGTCAGCGAGGACGGCAACCTTGTTCTGGCTCTTCTCGGTGCAGGCGGAAGGCGACGGACATCTGCCTATCACGAGCGCCGAGTCGTTGCCTCCGAAGCCAAAGGAGTTGCAGAGGATAGCTCCCTCCTGTCCTTCTCCGATGGCGAGTTGACTGGATGCGACGCTCTCCCCATGACGGGTGGCAGGCGTGATGCAGCTTTCGTCTTGCTCTTTCCAGCCGAGATTGACGGGAATGAAGTTGTGCTGTAGCGCAAGGATGCTGATGACGGTCTCGATGGAACCTGAAGCGGAAGTGGTGTGGCCGGTGAAGCCTTTCGTGCTCGAAACGGGCGGAACGTGTTCGCCAAAGACGCGGCGTATGGCCGCACTCTCGCTGGCATCGTTGTTGGGCGTGCCTGTGCCGTGGGCATTGATGTACAGGATGTCCTGAGGCTTCACTCCAGCCATCCGCAGGGCATCGCTCATGGCCAGGAAGGCTCCTTCGCCGTCCTCGGAAGATGCTGTCTGGTGGAAAGCATCGCAACGGTTGCCGTAGCCGCGGATGTAAATGGGGCTTTCTTTAGGGGCAAGGGGCAAGGGGCAAGGGGCAGGAGGATAGTTTTGGCAGTTGGTATCCTCTTGCTCCTTGCCCCTTGCCCCTTGCTCCTGTTTCTCCCCCTCTGTGGGGGAGATAGAGGGGGGCGTCAGTACCACGAAAGCGGCTCCTTCGCCGAGGTTGAGGCCTGCACGTGTCTTGTCGAAGGGGCGGCAGCGCTCCTTGTCTAAAATCATCAGAGAGTTGAATCCGCTCAAGTGGAAGCGGCTCAAAGCCTCTGTGCCGCCTGCTATGACGATGTCTGTCTCGCCGTTCTGCAGCATTTCCGAGCCGAGGATGATGGCGTTGAGGGCAGAGGAACAGGCAGTGGAGATGGTGCAGACGTCGGCATCCTGCAGTCCGGCCAGGTCGGCCATCTCGCGTGTGGAACTGCCGCAATCGTGTTTCTCCAGAAGCGGCAGCATGGCATCGTCATCCAGCATCTGCTTGAAGTGGCGCTCCGTGACGTCCATCCCGCCAACCGTCGTGCCGGAAATGACCGTGATACGCTTGCCTTTCAGGTCGAGGTTGGCGTGCTCCAAAGCCTGACGGACAGCAATGGCTCCCATCAGGACGGTGCGGCTGATGACCGTACTCTCGTCCTGCCCGAGCATCCGTTTCATTTCTTCATCGGAAAGTTTCACTTCTCCGACGGGCAACTCCTTATGGCTGGATTGAAGATAGTGCATGGAGCCTATCCCCGTCCGCTCTTCGCGAAGAGAACAGAGAACCTCCGATGCATTATTGCCTATGGCACAGATAATGCCGTAACCTGCTACTTGAATGTCCATTTTTATGTCTTGATAAGGGCTCTCCCCTTTGGGGGAGCGGGGAGAGGGGCACTTACTTCTTCCTATTTGCCTGTACGTATTCGGCGATGGTCTTAACGCTCTGGAAGATGGCTTTCCCCTCTTTGGAATTGGCAAGGCGGATGCCGTAGTTCTTCTCCAGCAGCACAATAATCTCCAGGACGTCAATGGAGTCGAGGCCAATGCCGTCCTCGCCGAAGAGAGGCGCATTCTCGTCAAACTCTTCCATTGAAAGATCCTCAAGGTTGAGGGCATCTTTAATCTGTAATTTCAGGTCGTTGATTAATTGTTCCATGTCTATTTAGTTCTTAATGCTTATCATTACATGCAAAACTTGTATTCTTTATATATAATGTCATGGGGATAATATCTGCTTCTCTTTTTAGCTTTTTGCTTCGAAGATTGACAGTTCGCATTCGTAGTCAGTCTCGCTCTCTGCGTTGACCCAGCCGCTGATGGCAATAGGCGTGTTGGTTCCTGCGAGGGAGGCTTCCAGAATCTGCTGCATCAAAGCCTCGTTCTTGTCCGGAAGGATGTAGAATGAGGTCTCGCCACACAGATGATGCCGAATCGCAACTTCGCCGGTCGTGATGTTCGGCAGGGTGTAAACGAAGACGGAAGGGCTTGGGAAGTAGTTCTCGGTGTCGCAAATCGTGTCGAAGAACTTGCGGTCGGCAACAATTGATGAGGAGTGGTTGAAGAGAATGAGAGCAGGTCTCATGTCCTCTCCTTTTAAGGGAAAGTTAGAGAGGGCCTTTTCTGCTGCCACGAAGGCCAAGCGCGTCAGGATGTCCATCTTGTAGAATTTAGGATAATCCCCAATCTGCTGCTTGTAGATGTCGGTCAACGACTTCCCGTCCTCAGAGGAAAGCTTTACGGAATGCGTCTTAACCCATCGCTTTGTGTCCTTTGTGCCCTGACTTTCTTCCTTTGCACATCGTGCATACAGAGCCGCTACGTTGCAGCCGCCAAAGCCAGAAAGGAGCTTCAGGAAAGCAGTCTTGTCGGTCTGTTGAGTTTCGTTGCTGATGCTGACCTTCCCGCTGACACCCGGTTCTGTGAATCCTTTCGAGGGAAGCACTATGCCGTCGTCCGTCGCACACATCGTCAATATGGTCTCCAGCACGCCGGCGGCTCCCATCGTATGCCCATAGTAGCCTTTGAGAGCGGACAAGGGTATGTCGGAAAGTCCAGCCCTTTGGATGGCCTTGGACTCCATCTGGTCGTTGTAGAGCGTAGCCGTGCCATGCACACAAACAGTTGCAAGCTGCGTCTTGTCGTAGCCTTCCATCACCGCTTCGATGGCATTGTAGTAACCATCGCCCTGCGGAGAGGGGGACACATTGTGGAAAGCATCGTTGCGGACAGCGCCGTCCACGAGAGTCCACACGCCTGCGGAGCAGTCCTTCGCAAATATAATGGTGGCAGCCGCTTCGCCAAGATTAAGTCCGATGCGTTCGATGTCGAACGGACGGCAAGGCTCATCCGAAACGGCCTTGAGGGATTGGAAGCCCGAGACAATGAACTTGCTCTGCACCTCTGCACCAACAACAATGGCGTAGTCGTAGAGCCCCGCAGAAAGCAAATGGTTGGCAAGCAGCTGGGCAGAAAGCCCGGAGACGCAGGCATTGCAAACGACAATGGGCGTCGTGGTAACGCCAATGGCCGATGCTATGGCTTGTGCGGCTTCGGAAGGATAGTATTGTTTGTTGTCTAATGCCTCAATGTTTCCCTTTGTCGTGCTCAGGATAAGAACAATTCTCGGGGAGGCAATGTCGAGTTGGGTGTGAGAAAGGGCTTCACGGACGGAACGAATGGCGATGGACTCGAATCGTGTATAACCACCGATGGCCAGCTCCGCGTTTTGCTCCTCGCTGAAGAGAGAGGCTGTGAAAGGCTCGGGAACTCCCCACAGGCCCTCATAGCGCTTCAAAGCGGAAGCACCAGACCTGACGGCCTGATAGTTCTGCTCTGAGGTGAAGCCAAGCGGCGATGTTATGTTGGTGGATAATACTTTAATCATTCTAATTCCTAATCCCTAAACTCTAAACTCTAAACTCTAAACCTTTTACGCCCAGAACTCAAAGTAGTTGTACCATTGTGTCGGGTATTGCCGGACTCGTTTCTCGAGCTCGGCAACGTATGCTTTGGAAAGTTGCTGTATCTGTTCTTTGCGTGTGGTCGTCTTGTCATAGTGGAGTGGGGTGACGTATATCTTGTAGCTTCGGAGCGATGTCTTCAAGACGTTTACCGCCAGTACGTTGAGGCTTCGCATTGTGGCAACGGAGAAAGGCCCAAGAGGGAACTTTGCTTTAGCTCCGAGGAAGTCGTGCTCAATGTACTTGGGAGAGCCGTTGATGCGGTCGGCCGGCATGCTGACTGTCTCGCCGTTTGCCAACGCTTTGTCTATTTCAAAGAGATGACTCATGTCGGGGCGAATGGCTATCATGTTGATGTTAGTGTCGGCAAACATTTTGTTGCGATTCTGCATGACGGATACTTTCTCTCCTGCGAAAACAAGGGCGTTGAAGCGTTTGCTTTCAGCCACGAGCGTATAGCCTGCTATCTCGTAGTTGCCGATGTGTGCGCTCAATTGCACGAAGCCGTCCTGCTGGGCCGCGAGGTTAAGGAACTCGTTGTAGTTCTCTATCTCGACATTGAACTTCTTGCCGGCGTACATCGCAAACTTGTCAATGACAACTTGTCCGAAGAGACAGTGGTTGACGTATGTCTTCCAAGCAGACTTCAGCCTGCCATATCCGATGCGTTCCCTAAAATAGCGGTAGGCAATGCCTCGGCTTGGGTTAAGCACCAGACAAACGGGAATGATGAAGAGTGCAACGAAAAGGTACAGTATCCGAATGTCGATGTAGCGAAGCATACGGATGAGCCATTTGTGCATCCAATCGTTGCCGTACGTCGTGCCAGCCCACTTCTGTTCCGCCATCTTCAGCCGACCTTGCTCTCAATATAGTCGCAGAACTTGGCAAAGGTATCTACACCTGCCATTTCCTCTGCCTTCAACTTGAATCCGAAGTTTTTATCCACGATGACAACGATATCGACGAAGTCAAGGCTGTCGATGCCCATATCTTCCTTGAGGCGGGCTTCAGGGTAAATCTTGTCTTCGTCAATTTCGAGGTCTTCAATCAGAAAGTCTTTTACTTTTTCTTCAATTTCTGAACGATTCATGTTTATGTATATTTTAATAAGTAGATAGCTTACTCACTTACGCTTACAAACCATGATGCTGTGTCCTTGGCCCAGTCCGTCGTGCAGTGCTTCTATCTCCATGCCAGCCGATTCAACGAGGCGCTTCATGTCGTCGGAATGATACATCTTGCTGTTTCCGTTGGCAATGGCGGTGAAGTAGAGGCTGGTCATGGTGAGACAGAATGCTGCGGGCTCGAAGCGCTGGCGGTCCCAGAAGGTTTCCATGATGAACAAACGGGTGTTGGCGTCCATTGCGCTTTTCGCACGGGTCAGAATGCTAACGATCTCTTCCTCGCTGAAGCAGTCCAGGAACTGTGACATCCAGATGGCGTCGAGTCCGCCTTCGCGCTGCGGGAAGTTGGCCGCTTTGTCGAGGAGGTTGATGCCGTATCCTTTGATGCGTTCTGCGCCTGACTTGCCGGCGATGTTCTCCTGCATCATCCCTATCTGCTGCGGCAGGTCGAGGATGGTGACTTCCACTTCCTTACTGTAGCCGACGCATTGCAACGCCCACTTGCCAGTGTTGCCGCCCACATCATAGAGTGAGCGGACGCGATACTCGTCAAACACGATGCGAAGAGCTTCGGGGAAGGAGGAGTCGCTATAGAAGTGGTCGAAGCCGAACCAGCTGTCCTGCACCTGCTTGGGCAGGCTTGACAAGCCTTCATACACTGTTGGCCAGTTGCCAAAGTGCTTCAGTCCTGCGGGCCGTCCCTCTCGAAGTGCTTCTTCGAGGTTGAACCAGCCGATGTAGTTGACATCGTGATTGAAGTCGATGTTCACCTTTGTGGCCGGGTCGTTCAGGAGGAACCACCCGGTCTTGGAGAGGCTAAAGCGATCTGTTTCGGTGTCGATGAGAACGGTGCCGATGCAGAGCGAAGCTTCGAGCAGGCACTTGACGGCATACTGTGAGAGGCCGGTCTTTTCTACGATTTCCGCTTCGGTGAGTCCTTTGTCGCTGTCGCGCAGCATGTCGAGGATGCCGAACTTCATTATCAGCCTTGAGGCTTGGAAAACGATGGGCCCCCATGCGATGAACTCTGCCAGTCGCTGAGCTTCGCGTGCCGACAATGACTCCTTCGTGTATGCCTTCTCCAATGTGGGGGATAAGTTCATATTGGTCTTTAATGATTTACAAAGATGTGTGCTTGCATATCAGCACTATGAACATCAAAATAGTGAAGCACGCACTGGGATATTTCTACCCTCAGTGCGTACTTTCTCGAATTTCTTACTTCATGGCATCCTTGAGACTATTCAGACGCTTGGTCAGTTCCTCGCTGGCCTTGTTCAGTGTCTCTTCGGTATTCTTAATGGTGTCTTTGTTGTCCTTGATTACCTTTTTCTTGTCCTTCTTAGGCATGGTGGTGCTTGCTTCTGCCTCGGCTACAGCTTTCTTGGCAGCTTCAAGTTCATTGATTTTCTGGGCAATGGAGTTCACCTTGTTGCTGGTTCCATATCCACCATAGATTTCCTGAATCTGGATGTTATCCAGCTTGTAGTCAACCTTTCCCTCATTAAAATTGATGGTAATGGAGAAAAGCAGGTTCTCCACAAATTGTCCGGCGAAGGGATTATAAGCGTTCTTGGTGTTCAGAGTAACAGTTGAGGTAAATGTCTCGCCGGCCTTGTCTGCACCTGGTGTAATCTGTGTGAATCCCTGTGCATTCAGCCATACCTTAGCGGCATTGTAAGCATCATTTGCACTCTTGGTTGAAGCCACCTCGCCCTGAATGGTGCAACCGCCATTCTTGTCGATTTCGAAGATGTGAGCAAATGCCATCGTACTAACGAAAGTCATTGCAAATACAATAAGAATCTTTTTCATAACACTAAAATTAAAAGTTAAACATAAGATAAGTAGTTGGTTTTATAATCCAATCATTTATTTGTCTTTTTCAGTTCCTTCTTTATTGCCGAACCTAATTTGCTCCCGATTTTTGTCGCACCGTCCTTTATTAGGTTTAACTTTGAGCCAATGGTTCCACCTTTTTTGTTATAGACATTGTCAATGTTGAACACGACATCTCCATTCGTCTTGGTACATACGACATTACAGGAGAATCCGCCACTGCTGTTAATCTTTTCCACGTTGATTTTGATGGTATTATCGGCATTCTCGTTAATCCTGAGATATGGAATGGCTTTGTCTAAAATCCTATCTATAATTAAGAAGTTAAAGCCGGGCTTGTCCTTATACCAGTCTTCTTCAAGTTTGGCAAACGACTTCTCGTCCATTCCATGAATATATGCAGAGGAATAGTCTATAACGATTTTTGCTTCAAACACCCGAGCATTGGCGATAAGTACCATTATGCAGCATGTGGCGAATACAAATATCTTTTTCATAACTTATTAAATTATGGTGTTGCTTAAGGAACTGTTTATCTCCTCCTGTTTTGGAAGGCTCTGACGGCTTCTTCGTCAATTCCGAAGCCCAGACAGTTGCCTTCTGTAATGAAATCGGGCATATTGGAGAAGTAGGCTTGGCAGAATCCGCGATAGCTGATGCTTGTGCCACATCTGATGAAGCAGTAGGCACCGATATGCTTTATGGAAGAGGGGATGTATATTTCGCTGACAGGTCGTCCGCCTGTCCATGCAGACCATCCGGTCGATGCGAAAGCCCCGTCGTCGAGCGTTTCCAACCCTTCTGGCAGGATAATCTTGTCCAACCTGCTGAAGGAGAAAGCGTTCTTCCCTATCTTCTTCAAGGTCGTGGGGAACTGGACTTCGACGACAGTGTTCTCCTTGAGGAAGGCCTCTTTCCCTATCTCCGTGACGGTATATGTTTTGTCGTCAACCTGAACATATTCGGGAATAATATACATGCTCTCGTGGTATTCTCCCTTGGTAACAGCAACCGTAAGGGCTTCTTGCGAAAGAATCAGATAGTTCAGCTCGTGTCCGTCGGGAGTTCGTGCGGAGAAATACAGCCCATCCTTCTTCTGGGTAATGACACTCGAAGAGATTTTAGCAGTTACGGGTTCATGCTCATTGGCTTTCTTCTGGACATTGTTATTGGCAGCTACTGTTGTCGCTACTGTAGTTGCTGTTTGTGTTCCAGCTCCTGACTGCGGTTTGGAGCTTTCTCCGTTCTTCTTGGCGGAAAACACATCGACTTTGCTAATTTTTTGTGTGGCGGCATCTGCTGAAGGTTCCAATGTGAAGAAGTAGTAGTTGTCGCTTTCTTCCAGGTTATAGACATTCAGGATGGTGCCGTCTTTCTTTACGATGATGTCCTGCGCCATAGCGTAGCTGAAGGCGAGTGACATGCCGATGAGTGAACAAAGGAGTCTTTTCATGTCGCGGTGATGTTCTGGGTTTATCTTCTTCTGTAAACAAAAGCCCTGACGGCTTCTTCGTCAATGCCGAAATCCAGGCAGTTGCGCTCGGTGACGAATTCGGGCATCTTGGAAAAGTAGGCTTGGCAGTATCCCCGATAGCTTTTTGCGCTTCCGCAATTACGGAAGCATTCAGAGCCAATCTTCCTGACGGTGGAAGGAATGTAGATGGTGGAGACGTGGCCTGAGATGTTGGCAAATGCTTCTTCTTCAATTATTTCCAGTCCGTCGGGGAGGATAATACGCGCCAAACTGGTGCCACTGAAAGCGGATTCTCCTATCCTTTTCAATGTAGCTGGGAACTGAACTTCCTCAACGTCGTCTTCGTCCTCGAAGGCATCTTCGTCAATTTCCTCGACGGTGTACGTCTGGTCGTTCACTTGCACATATTCAGGGATGATGTATCTCTTTTGGTCATAGCCATTTTCGGTTACGGCAAGGGTAAGCTTTTCCTTCGAGAGAATCTTGTATTTCAGTTCTTGCCCGTCGGGATTGCGTGCCAGGAAAGTCAGGTCTCCATCCTCGTTCTTGGAAATGTATTTGGATGAGATCTTGGCAGTAATGGCCTTAAATTCAGGAGCCTTTTGTGGTTCTGGGTTCGCTTTCACGGGTTCTGCCTTTACTTCGGCTTGCGTGCCTGCTCCTGCCTGGGGCGTTGACGTTCCTCCGTTCTTCTTGATTGAGAACACTTCGCTCTTGCTGATTTTTTGTGTGGCGGCATCTGTGGAAGGCTCCAGTGTGTAGAAATATGAGCTGGGACCTTCTTCCAGGTTATATAC
>CAMKTM010000031.1 GCA_946415695.1 uncultured Prevotellaceae bacterium
CTCGTGGCTACAAGGTCACCATTCAGAAGTTCGACCCCTACATCAACATCGACCCGGGTACGCTCAATCCCTACGAACACGGCGAGTGCTATGTGACGGCAGACGGCATGGAGACGGACCTCGACCTTGGTCATTACGAGCGCTTTACGGACATCCAAACAACCCGTCACAACAGCATAACGACAGGCCGTATCTACCAGGCAGTCATCGACAAGGAACGCCGTGGCGACTATCTCGGCAAGACGATTCAAGTCGTGCCGCACATCACGGACGAGATAAAGCGACGTATGTTGAGAAAACCCTCCGACCCCCTCCAAACCTCCCCGAGGGGAGGCAAGACCCCTCTCCATCTCCCCCGAGGGGAAGAGTCTTTCGCGGCTGCAAGTCTCCCCTCGGGGAGATTTAGAGGGGGTCAAGCTCTCCCCCTCGGAGGAGATGGAGAGGGGTCTTTCGATTTCGTCATCACAGAAGTCGGGGGCACGATTGGCGACATAGAGAGCGCACCGTTCATGGAAGCCATCCGTCAGCTTCGGTGGCAGTTGGGGCGCGACGCTGTCTGCGTACACCTCACATACGTTCCTTATCTGAAAGCTGCCGACGAACTGAAGACGAAGCCCACCCAACATTCCGTCAAGGAACTGCAAGGCATGGGCATCCAGCCCGACATCCTTGTGCTGCGAACCGAACGCCACCTCGACGACGCATTGCGTCTGAAGGTGGCTTCGTTCTGCAACGTCAGTCTGGAGTGCGTGGTGCAGAGCGAAGACATGCCCAGCATCTACGAAGTACCAGTCAACATGCAAAGACAAGGGCTTGATGCAGCCATTTTGCGCAAGATAGGCATACCCGTTGGAGAGACGCCTGCCATGAAGCCTTGGCACGACTTCCTGGACAGTTGGCGTAATGCCAATAAGGAGATACACATCGGGTTGGTTGGCAAGTACGACCTTCAAGATGCCTACAAGAGCATTCGCGAAAGCCTCTGCCTTGCTGCCATCTATAATGGTCGCAAGGCAAAACTGCACTTCATCAACAGCGAGGAGGTCACAAGAGAGAATATCGCCGCTCGGTTAGAAGGAATGAGCGGTATCGTTATCTGCCCAGGCTTTGGCCAGAGAGGCATCGAAGGCAAGATTATCGCGGCTGAATATGCTCGCACTCACGACATACCGACCTTCGGTATCTGCCTTGGAATGCAGATGATGGTCATTGAATTCGCACGAAATGTACTGGGCTATAAGGATGCCAACAGCAGCGAGATGGACAATCAGACCTCACACAACGTCATTGACATGATGGAAGAACAGAAATCTATCACGCAAATGGGCGGAACGATGCGACTGGGTGCTTACGAGTGCGAACTGAAGGAAGGAAGTCGAACCTTCGAGGCATACAGACCCACCCCCTTCCCCTCCCTCTATGGAGGGGAGAAAAAAGCCCTCCCCCTAGAGGGGGAGCGGGGAGAGGGTCTTCTTATAAAAGAGCGCCATCGCCACCGTTATGAGTTCAACAGTAGCTATCAGAAAGAGTATGAAGCTGCAGGCATGAAGTGTGTTGGCATCAATCCTGACACAAACCTTGTCGAGATTGTTGAGGTGCCATCTCTAAAGTGGTACATCGGTACACAATTCCATCCCGAATACTCATCTACGGTCCTGCATCCGCATCCCTTGTTCATGTCGTTCATAAAAGCCTGCATAAACTGGTAAATAACACCATCGGAAATAAATTGTAAATAGTAAATCGTTAAATGGTAAATTAAGATGGTGGAAGAGTTGAAGCATGAATGTGGTGTAGCTTTGGTGAGGCTTTTGAAGCCCATAAGCTACTACGAGCAGAAGTACGGCACGCGGTCCTATGCCCTCGGCAAGCTCTATCTGATGATGGAGAAACAGCATAATCGCGGCCAGGAAGGTGCTGGCATCGCTTGTGTCAACATGGATGCTCCTGTTGGCACAGAGTACATGTTTCGCGAGAAAGCTTTAGGCAAAGACGCAATTACGGAGATATTTAATGCCATTGAACATTCACCATTGACCATTGACCATTGTTCTGACGAATTCGATGACTGCGCAGCCAATAATGGTCAATGTTCAATGCTCAATGGTCAATTATATATGGGCCACCTGCGTTACTCCACGACTGGCAAGAGCGGACTTCAGTATGTGCATCCCTTCCTGCGTCGCAACAACTGGCGGGCCAAGAACCTCTGTCTTTGCGGCAACTTTAACATGACGAACATCGAGGAGATATTCGAGAAGATTGTTAAGCAAGGACAGTCCCCACGCATCTACAGCGACTCGTATATCACGCTCGAACTGATGGGGCATCGGCTGGACAGGGAAGTAGAACGCCTGTTCGTCGAGGCTAAACAGAAAGGATTGGAAGGCACAAACATTACTCATTATATAGAAGACAATGTGCAGATGGCAAATGTACTACGTACCACGATGACGGACTACGACGGCGGCTATGTGATGTGTGGTATGACGGGCAGCGGCGAGATGTTTGCCATGCGCGACCCTTGGGGCATCCGGCCTGCCTTCTGGCATAAGGACGACGAGGTGATTGCCGTGGCAAGCGAGCGTGCTGTATTGCAAACAACCTTTGACCTCGCTTGTGAAGAGGTTCAGGAGTTGCCTGCAGGCAAGGCACTCATAGTACACAAGGACGGCAGCTCTGCAGTGGAAACCATCTTGGAGGCAAAGCAACAAAGCCGTTGTTCCTTCGAGCGCATCTACTTCAGCCGAGGTTCCGACCGCGACATTTACCACGAACGCAAGCAACTTGGCCAGCAGCTCACAGCACCCATTCTCAAAGCCATCGACGGAGATACCGAGCACACCGTCTTCTCCTTTATCCCCAACACAGCAGAAGTAGCCTTCTACGGCATGATGGAGGGCCTGCGAAGTCAAGGGCTCAACGTTCGCAGCGAGAAGGTTGCATGGAAAGATATCAAACTGCGCACCTTCATCACGGAAGCAGGCTCACGCAACGACCTCGCCTCGCACGTCTATGACATCACCTACGGTTCCTTGCGGCCCTATGAAGACAACCTCGTCATCATCGACGATTCCATTGTCCGAGGCACCACGTTGAAGGAGAGCATCTTCAAGATACTCGACCGCTTGCACCCCAAGAAGATTGTGATGGTCAGCAGTTCGCCGCAGATTCGCTACCCCGACTACTACGGCATCGATATGGCGCGACTGGAGGAGTTCTGCGCGTTCCGTGCCACCATCGCCCTCATCGAAGAGCGTGGCATGTGGCAGCTAATTACAGACACATACGAGGCTTGTCTTGCCGAACTCCGCAAGCCTACAGCAGAGCAGACCAATTGCGTCAGCGCCATCTACAAGCCTTTCAGCATAGAAGACATCAACAGAAAGATGGCCGAGATGCTTCGCCCTGCAGGGATGCAAGCGCCTGTCGAGTTCGTCTTTCAGACCATCGAAGGCCTGCACGCAGCCTGCCCCGACCATCAAGGCGACTGGTACTTCACAGGCCATTATCCCACGCCTGGCGGCAACCGCCTCGTGAACCAAGCATTTGTGAAATATAGAGAAAACACCAACAGCCCCCTCTGACTCCCCATTAAAGTTGGAGAACTATTAAATCGTAAATAATAAATCGTCAAATAATAAATGACATCATGTGTGGAATTGTAGGTTACATAGGCTCAAAGAAAGCCTATCCCATTTTGATTAAAGGTCTGAAGCGCTTGGAGTATCGCGGATACGACAGCGCGGGCGTGGCGATGATTAGCGACAGCGGCGACCTCAACGTCTATAAGGCAAAAGGTAAGGTTGACAACCTGACCGAGTATTGCAGCGACAAAGACGTGTCGGGCTGCGTGGGCATCGCTCATACACGTTGGGCAACGCATGGTGAACCGTCGGCACGCAACGCTCATCCCCACTATTCGAGCACTCGCAATCTTGCCATCATCCATAACGGCATCATCGAGAACTATGCCGACATCAAGACGCAACTTCAGGCGAAAGGCGTGGAGTTCAAGAGCGACACCGATACGGAGGTGCTCGTGCAACTCGTGGAGTACATCATGGTGAAGAAGAACCTGCCGCTGCTCGAAGCCGTGCAGGTGGCGCTCCATCAAGTGATTGGAGCCTACGCCATTGCCATCATCGACAAGCGCGACCCTCGCCAAATCATTGCAGCACGCAAGCAGAGTCCGCTGGTGGTGGGCATCGGCGAGGACGAGTTCTTCTTAGGCTCTGATGCCAGTCCCATCATCGACTACACGGACAAAGTGGTCTATCTGGAGGACGGCAACATCGCGGTCATTCGTCTGGGCGAAGAACTCAGGGTGATAAGCATTCTTGGCAAGGAGCAAGAGCTGAAGGTGAAGACGGTTGACATCGACCTCGGCCAGATAGAGAAAGGCGGCTACGAACACTTCATGCTGAAGGAAATCTTCGAGCAGCCGGAGTGCTTGATGAACTGTATGCGAGGCCGCATCAACGTCGAGGGCAACCATGTGACGCTGTCTGCCATGATTGACTATCGCCAGCAACTGCTCGGCGCAAAGCGCATCGTCATTGTGGCTTGCGGCACGTCGTGGCACGCGGGTCTCATCGGCAAGCAACTCTTCGAGAGCCTGTGCCGCATCCCTTGCGAAGTGGAGTACGCCTCGGAGTTCCGCTATCGCAACCCGGTAGTAACGAAGGACGATGTGGTGATTGCCATCTCGCAAAGTGGTGAGACAGCCGACACGCTGGCTGCTATCCAACTGGCTAAGGAGCAGGGCGCCTTCATCTTCGGCATCTGCAACGCCATCGGTTCAAGCATCCCAAGAGCCACTAACACAGGAACCTACATCCACGTTGGTCCTGAAATCGGCGTCGCTTCCACAAAAGCTTTCACGGGTCAGGTGACGGTCCTCTCGATGCTGGCACTATGCTTGGCTGCCGAGCGGAAGACCATCTCCGAAGACTTGTACTGGCAGATGGTGAAGGAACTCACACAGATTCCCGACAAGATGGAGCAAGCCCTCAAGACCAACGAGCAGATTGAGCACCTTGCTCCCATCTTCACCTACGCCAAGAACTGCCTCTACCTGGGACGCGGATACAACTATCCCTTGGCCCTTGAAGGTGCCTTGAAGCTGAAAGAGATTTCCTACATTCATGCCGAAGGATATCCTGCTGCGGAGATGAAGCACGGCCCCATCGCCCTCATCGACAGCGAGATGCCCGTCTTCGTCATCGCCACTCGCGACCGTCTCTACGAGAAAGTCATCTCGAACATACAGGAGGTGCGGGCGCGTGGCGGACGTGTCACGGCACTTGTCACCGAAGGCGACACGCAGATTCAGAAGTTTGCCGACCACGTCATCACCCTGCCCGACACGCTCGAATGCTTCCAGCCCCTCATCGCCAGCATCCCTCTGCAACTGCTGGCCTACCACATCGCTGTCTGCAAAGGCAAAGATGTTGACCGCCCAAGGAACCTCGCAAAAAGTGTAACAGTAGAATAGAAAATGAAGAATGAAGAATGAAGCTCCGCGACTACAATCGCGCCATGGTGCTAGAGCATCCATGAATTTGCTACCGCCCTGTAAATAGCTAAATTACTAAATAGTACATAAATTGTAAATCGTAAATCGTCAAATAGTAAATTGTATTATGTGTGGAATAGTATCAATCTTCAACATTAAGAAGCAGACGCACGAACTGCGTGATAAGGCTTTGCGTATGAGTCAGAAGATTCGTCATCGCGGCCCGGACTGGAGTGGCATATATTGTGGCGGCTCGGCCATCCTTGCTCACGAACGTCTCTCCATCGTTGACCCTGAAAGCGGCGGACAGCCCTTGTTCTCGCCCGACAGGAAACAAGTGTTGGCAGTCAATGGCGAGATTTACAATCATCAGGAGATACGCCGCCGCTATGCTGGCCGCTATGAGTTCCAGACAGGCAGCGACTGCGAAGTCATCCTTGCGCTCTATCGCGACAAAGGCATCAATTTCCTGGAGGACATCAACGGCATCTTCGCCTTCGCCCTTTACGACGAGGAGAAGGACGCTTTCCTGATAGCTCGCGACCCTATCGGCGTGATACCTTTATATATAGGTTATGACAGCAACGGCACAATTTATGTCGCTTCCGAATTGAAGGCACTCGAAGGCCAATGTGAGCGATATGAGCCTTTCCTGCCAGGACATTACCTTTGGAGTGAAGAATTAAGAATTAAGAATGAAGAATGAAGAATGAAGAATGAAGAATTTCCTACCGGACTGCCAACAGATTCAGATAAGGATGCGACGGCGGCAGCAAATTCTTCACTCTTCAATCTTCACTCTTCACTTAAAAGATACTATAAGCGTGACTGGTTTGAGTATGAAGCGGTGAAGGACAATCTTGCTTCAGTATCGGAAATCCGCGATGCTTTGACGGCGGCCGTGAAGCGTCAGTTGATGTCCGATGTTCCCTATGGTGTGCTGCTCAGCGGCGGGCTTGACTCTTCTGTCATCTCTGCCATTGCAGAAAAGTTCAGCGAGCATCGCATTGAGGACAATTCGCAGACACGAGCCTATTGGCCTCGTCTGCATTCCTTCGCGGTAGGCTTGAAGGGCGCTCCCGACTTGGCAAAGGCGAAGTTGGTGGCTGACCACATCGGCACCGTGCATCACGAAATCAACTACACCATACAGGAAGGACTTGATGCCATCCGCGATGTCATCTATTTCATCGAGACATACGACGTGACAACTGTTCGTGCGTCCACCCCGATGTACCTGCTTGCCCGTGTCATCAAGTCAATGGGCATTAAGATGGTGCTCAGCGGCGAGGGTGCAGACGAGGTGTTCGGTGGCTACCTTTATTTCCACAAGGCACCCAGCGCGAAAGCCTTTCATGAGGAGACAGTCCGCAAACTCAGCAAACTGCACTACTACGATTGCCTCCGTGCCAACAAGAGCCTCTCGGCTTGGGGCGTAGAGGGGCGTGTTCCCTTCCTCGACAAGGAATTCCTTGATGTGGCAATGCGGACCAACCCTGAAGCAAAGATGTGTGGCCTCACCCCCAACCCCTCTCCCGAGAGAGAGGGGAGTTTCGTCATCGAGAAGAAGATTGTTCGCGAGGCTTTTGCTGACATGTTGCCTGCGGAGATTGCGTGGCGACAGAAGGAACAATTCAGCGATGGCGTAGGCTATTCATGGATTGACACATTGAAGAAGATTACTTCCGAAGCCGTCAGCGACGAACAGATGGCACATGCCGCGGAGCGTTTCCCCATCAATCCGCCGCTCAACAAAGAGGAGTACTACTATCGCAGCATCTTCGCCGAGCATTTTCCCAGCGAGTCTGCTGCACGAAGCGTAAACCAGGAGGCAAGTGTGGCATGCTCCACAGCCATCGCTCTCGAATGGGATGCCGCATTCAAGAACATGAATGACCCCAGCGGCCGAGCCGTCAAAGGCGTGCACGAACAAGCCTATTGACGGAACGATTTGTAGCGGGCAACAATAATCAAGGAGCTGCCGACGTGCTGCGAATTGTCCTGATGGGAGGCGTTCACAGGGTACAAAATGCTGACAAATTTGTCCGAAACGAAAAAAAAACACTTATCTCTAATCTTTAATCACAAATCTTTTTGTACCTTTGCCTTGTCATGGATGGATTTCGGTTGCTTTAACAGCACGAAAAGCAACTAAAATCTTTGACATGGCCATCTCGCCGGACACTTCTGCTGGACGGTGAACATATAAAACTAAAACTAAAGTCTAACGGAATTTAAGTCGTGAAAAAAGTATTCTTATTAGCGATTACAGCGCTGAGTGTGCTGACGCTTAATGCGAAAAAAATCTACCTCGACACTGGAGGCAGCAGTAAATGGAATCAAGCCGGAGCCACGTTCTTCATCCATGCATGGGGAGGCGGAGACCAAGATGTACAGATGTCACTTGTTTCCGGCGACATCTATTCGGCCGACATCGACGATGCGCAGACCAGTCTGCTCTTCGTGCGAATGGGTTCGGGAGCAACGGCCATCAATTGGAACAACCTGTGGAACAAGACAGCCGACCAGGCCTTGACGGACGGAAAGGACTTGTTCACCATCACCGAATGGAGCTACGGTTCTCAAGTCAGCTCAGGCACATGGTCCACCTATTCCAATGAGGGCGAAGGCGGCAATGGCGAAGAGGAAACGGGCGACTGGATGCTCAAGGGCAACTTCAGCGCTTCGGACTGGAGCAATCCGACGAAGATGGAGGCCAAAGCCGACGGCGCAGAGAACACATTATATGCCACGTTGACGCTCGAACCGGGCAAGGAATACGAGTTCAAGGTAAACCGTAACGACGAATGGTACGGCAACGGAGGCACGATGACACAGGCTCACAGCACCGACTGGCTGATGCAGGCTGCGGGCGCTGGCAATTGCCGCATAGCCACAACCATAAAGGGCGACTACGAGTTTGCCTTCAACACGTCCAGCAAGACCCTCAGCGTCGTCTATCCCTACAACCCGAAACAAGCCAAGCTCTACACGACGGCTGTGCCATCGCAGAACCCCGACGTCATGTTGCAGGCATTCTATTGGGCACATGAAGGCAACACGCCCACACCTTATACAGCATACGGCGACGTGACGTGGAAAAGCTTGGCCCAAGAAGCAGAAGAGCTGGCTTCGTACTTCGACCTCGTATGGCTCGCCCCCTCGCAGGAGACGGCCGACTTCACCGGCTATCTGCCCATGAACTACAGCAAGCAAGGCTCCTGCGAAGATGAGCTCGGACACCACGGCCATAGCCCATGGGGCACAGGAGCCGAGCTCAAACTGCTCATATCGCGGCTCCATCAAGGCGGAGCGAAAGTGGTGGCCGACATCGTGCTCAACCACACCAGCGCAGGCCATGTGGACGAATACGACGGAGAGGACAAGAACTGGTGCAACTGGACCGTCAACGACTTCGGACGCTACGGCTCCTTCAAGCCCGACTGGACTTGGCTCACCGCCGAGGACGAGCTGTTTGCCGACGACCACATGCAGGGACGCATCGACAGAAGCGTCACCGGCGACTGCGGCAACCACAGCACCGCCAACCTCTCGCCCGACGACAAGAGCGTCTCCTACCAATCCGGCATCTACACATGGGACTATCAGGAGTACAACAGCATCTACTCCCGCGACCTCGCCCACGCCCGACGCGAAGTGCGTGAGATGAGCCGAGCCTACCTCACATGGATGCGCGACAGCATCGGCTACGACGGCTTCCGCTACGACTTCATGAAAGGCATAGCCGGAGCCACCCTCTTCGACTACAACCGCGCAAGCGCACCCTGTTTCAGCGTGGCAGAGGTGTTCGACGGAAACATCGACAAGCAGCTGGGCTTCCTCAAGGATGCCAACTACGAGACCTACGTCTTCGACTTCCCCGGAAAGTTCCACTACTACAACGACGCCATCAGGACGTACAACCTGAAAGCACTCGCCACCGACCGCTACTCGCTCATCCATCACGACCCCCGGCACACCGTCACCTTCATCGACAACCACGACTCCTTCCGCGAGGGCAGCAACCTCTACGGCACCCCCAACATGATGGACGACCGGCAGGCACGCATGGCGCTCGCCTTCCTGCTGACCATGCCCGGCGTGCCCTGCGTGGCCTATCCCTATTGGAACAACCACAAGCAGGAGTGCATGGCGTTCATCATGGCCCGCAAGGCAGCAGGCGTGCACAGCGAATCCGAAATCGTCAAGGAATGGGCAGGCAGCGGCGGCGAAGGCAGCAACTACTACACCGCAATGATAAAGGGGACGAAAGGCTATCTGTTTCTGAAACTCGGCTACGACAGCGTCCCTACGGACGCCCCGATGCAACCGTCGCCCGACGGCCAAGCGTGGAAGTGCGCATGGGCCAACCGCGAACATGCAGGCGTTTGGTTTACCGGAGACGCCGAGACGCCCGACGGACTGAACCTTTGCCGCGGATTGCAGACAGCCGCCGGAGCAGTGAAATACATGAAAGACGGCACCCTCCGCATCCGTCGCGCCGGGCACGTCTACGACCTGACGGGCAGATGCCTTGAATAACGTAAGTTCGACGAAATCATTATTGGGATGATTCTAACGAGGCACGCCCTTATTTCAATAAAGGCACGCCTCGTTGGCAATAAAGGCACGCTCTTATTTCAATAAAGGCGTGCCTCGTTTTTGGGGACGACGTGCGATGACTCCTTTTCCGTCGCTCCGCCTGCGCCTGACCGAAGGGAAGAACTCACGTTGAATAAGAAACGGCAGGCATCGCGAACATACCATATCCCCTCCAGAGCAGTCGCTTTGGGGGGGATTTTTTTGTAACAGCCGTCCCGCGGGGTAGGAACGGAAGAGGAGATAACAGTTTGCCAAGAGGAGCAAGGAGCAAGGAGCAAGGAGCAAGAGAATACTTCCTGCCCCAACAATCCTCTTGCCCCCTGCTCCTTGCCCCCTGCTCCTTTGACCCCGAGGGGCGTTGAAATTGGTTTTCGGTGCAGAAGGGACAGACCGCCCGCCCCCGCAGCGCACTTACCGTTTCGGAGCATTGGCCGCCTTGGGGCTCACCACATCATGTTGTTTGCTTGTACATGTACGTGCAATTGCTTCTACATGTACAAGCAATTGCTTTTACATGTAGAAGCAACCGCCCCGATGCGAGATGACAGGAAAAGGGGCGTGACGCTGCGCTGCCTATTGCTTGAAGAGCGTGTCGGAGAGGGCCTGGAGCGTCCGCTTCTTGTCCTCGGTCTTGACGACGAACGAAATGTTGTGGGCCGAGCCTCCGTAGCTTATCATGCGAACGGGGATGTGCGCCATGGCTTGGCTGACCTTCGTCTCGAAGCCGACGTTGGAGCAAGCCAGGTCGCCCACGACGCAGATGATGCTCATGTCCTCTTCGACGGCAACGGTGCCATACTTCTTGAGCTCGTTCACGATGTCGTCGAGATGGTGGCGGCTGTCGATTGTCACGCTGACGCCCACTTCGCTCGTGCAAACCATGTCGATGCTGGTGCGGTAGGTCTCGAATATCTCGAACACCTTGCGGAGGAAGCCGTAGGCCAAGAGCATCCGGCTACTGTTTATCTGAATGCAGATGTTGCCGTCGCGCGCCGCCACGGCTTTGATGGTGCCGCGCTGGAAGTGGTTGTTGATGATGGTGCCCGGGGCTGTGGGCGCCATGGTGTTGAGCAGACGGACGGGCACGCGGGCGAACTTGGCGGGCTGAATGCAGGTGGGGTGCAGGATTTTGGCTCCGAAATAGGCGAGCTCGGCGGCTTCCTCGAAATAGAGCTGGCGGACGGGCTCGGTGTGTTCCACGAAACGCGGGTCGTTGTTGTGCATACCGTCGATGTCGGTCCATATCTGTATCTCCTCGGCGCGTACGGCTGCGCCGAGCAGGCAGGCGGTGTAGTCGCTGCCGCCGCGCTGAAGGTTGTCTATCTCGCCGTAGGCGTTGCGGCAGATGAAGCCTTGCGTCACGTAAACGAGGTAGCCCGGGTTGGCCTCGAGCACTTTTGCGCTCTTCTCCTTGATGTAGTTCATGTCGGGCTCGCCGTTCTTGTCGGTGCGAACGATGTCGAGGGCATTGACAAGCAGGGCTTTGACGCCACATTCCTGAAGGTAGGCGGCGAACATGTTGGTGCTGATGATTTCCCCTTGGGCAAGGATGACTTTCTCCTCGAAGGACGTGAAGTGGACTTTCGTGAAGGAACGCAGGTAGTCGAACTCTTCGTGCAGGAACTTCATGGTCTTCTGCATGACCTCGGGGGTGCGGTAGAGTTTCTCGACGTGCTCGACGTATGTCTGCTCGAGCTGGTTGATGATGGTGTTGGCTCCCTCGGGGTTCTTCTTGTAGAGATAGTCGGAGATTTCCACGAGGGTGTTCGTGGTGCCGGACATGGCGGAAAGGACTACGATTTTGGCTTGCCCGTCGTCGGTGATGAGTTTTGAGACGTCTTGCATTCTCTGCGGCGACCCTACGGAAGTGCCGCCAAACTTCAGTACTTTCATTATGAGTTTAGAGTTTAGAGTTTAGAGTTTAGAGTTTAGGGTTGATTGACCATTGACCATTGACCATTATTCTTGGCCGCTGCTTCTTCGGGCGTAGCCAAATGGTGAATGGTTGATTGACCATTGACCATTGACCATTGACCATTATTTCTTGGCCGCTGCTTCTTCGGGCGTAGCCAAATGTTCAATGGTCAATGGTCAATGGTCAATGGCGGGTGGTGAATGGTCAATGGCGGAAATGAGTTCTGCATCGGCACAGCGATAAACGGTGCCGGGGAAGTATTCAGGCCATTGCATGTTATGGGTGCTGAGGATAATGGCGGTATGGTTTTGCCTGCGTATCTCGTCGAGCAGTGCAAGGATGAGTTCTCCGTTCTCGCTGTCGAGATTGCCCGTCGGCTCGTCGGCAAGGATGACTTTCGGATTGTTGAGGATGGCGCGCGCTATGCAGATGCGCTGCTGCTCGCCGCCCGAGAGTTCGTAGATGAACTTGTACTTCTTGTCGAAAAGCTTCACCATTTCGAGCACCTCGTCGATGCGCTTCTCGCGGTCGGCCTTGCGACGCCAGTCTGTGGAGCGAAGCACGAAATCAAGGTTGCGATGGACGGTACGGTCGGGCAGAAGCTGGAAGTCCTGAAAGACGATGCCCATTTGCCTGCGAAGCGCCGGCTGATGCTTGGTCTTGAACTTAATCATGTTGAAACCAAGTACTTCGGCACTGCCGCTCCTGAGGGGCAGTTCGCCGTAAATGCTCTTGAGCAGCGACGACTTGCCGCTGCCAACCGGTCCCGTGAGATAGACCATTTCGCCTTCCTCGACACAGAAGTTCACCTTTCGCAGAACAAGGTGTTCCTCTTGATAAATGTCAACGTCTTTATATGTGAGTATCACCAAAATGATTTACTATTTAATGATTTACTATTTATATCGCGTTATGCTTGGTCTTTTAGTGTTTCTTCCATCCCGGATTGTGGCGCTCCATGAGTTCGCTTGCCAAATCTTCTATGCGGAGGCCTTTGCTTGTCAGGAGCACGATAAGGTGATAGAGCATGTCGGAGCCTTCGTAGATGAGCCGCTCGTTTGTGCCGTTTGTGGCCTCAATGACGAGTTCCAAAGCTTCCTCTCCCACCTTTTGCGCCATGCGGTTCAGTCCGTCCTTGAAGAGCGATGTGGTATAGCTGCCTTCGGGCATCTCCTTGTAGCGCTGCTCGATGAAGTCGCTCAGTTCTGAAAGGAAGAGCAAGGGGTTGGGCTTGTTCTCTTCGCCCCAGCAGGTATCGGTTCCCGTATGGCAGGTAGGGCCGTCGGGGCGTGCCTGAATGAGGAGCGTATCGTTGTCGCAATCGCTTTTTATGCCGACCAAATGCAGATAGTTCCCGCTCGTCTCGCCCTTCGTCCAAAGGCACTGCCGAGAACGGCTGAAGAAGGTGACAAGGCCTGTCTCCTCCGTCTTTCGGAGCGCTTCCTCGTTCATGTAGCCGAGCATCAGCACGGTCTTTGTCTTTGCATCCTGAATGATGGCGGGCACCAAGCCGCCACACTTATCGAAGTCTATTTTCATATTCTTACATTTATGTTTTCTTTCCTTAAATATGCTTTGAGCTGTGGAATGCCAATCTGTCCGAAGTGGAAGACGCTGGCGGCAAGGGCGGCATCGGCATGTCCGATGTCAAAGACGTCGCGGAAGTCCTCCATGCGTCCTGCTCCGCCGCTTGCGATGACGGGAATGGTGAGAAAAGAAGCGAGACGGCTGAGAGCATCGCAGGCGAAGCCATGCTTCACACCGTCGTGGTTCATGCTCGTGAAGAGAATTTCTCCAGCGCCTCGTTCGTTCACTTCTTTTGCCCAATCGAAGAGGTTCCTGTCCGTAGGGATGCGGCCTCCGTTGAGATAGCACGTCCACTCCCCTACCTCGTCCTGCTGGGCATCTATGGCAACGACACAGACTTGGCTGCCGAAGTGATTGGCTATCTCGTCGATGAGTTCAGGTCTTCGCAATGCGGCACTGTTGATGCTTATCTTGTCGGCACCGGCATTGAGCATGCGTTCCACGTCGGCCAGTTCGCTGATGCCACCGCCTACGGTGAATGGGATGTCAATCTCGGCAGCCACCTTCTGCACCATATCGGTGAAAGTCTTTCGGCCTTCGTGGCTGGCGGTGATGTCGAGGAACACCAGTTCGTCTGCTCCTTGCCGACTGTATAACTTGCCAAGCTCGACAGGGTCGCCTGCCTGTCGAAGCTGCAGGAAATTCGTGCCTTTGACGGTCTGTCCGTCTTTGACATCAAGACATGGTATGATTCGCTTTGCTAACACCTAAGTTATTTACGATTTAACGATTTACGATTTACTATTTATTTACGATTTGACGATTTACTATTTATAGACTATTTAGTATTTTTTCTCCCCTCTCCTCGGAGAGGGGTCGGGGGTGAGGCTTTAATTTAGCTATTTGCAAAAGAGCAGTAACTTTGATTCTTCACTCTTCATTCTTCATTCTTCATTCTTCACTCTTCATTCTTCACTCTTCACTCCCAACTTCTCCCGGTCAATCTTTCCTTCGTAGAAGGCTTTGCCGAAGACGACGGCGGGGATGCCTGCTGCTTCGAGGGCGAGGATGTCTTCCGTGCTCCCTACCCCACCGCTGGCAATGAGGTGACAGTCGGGATAGCGCTTCATGATGCTCTGGTAAAGGTCGATTGCAGGCCCTTCGAGCGTTCCGTCCCTGCTGATTTCCGTGCAGAGCACGTTGCGAGTGCCCTCATTCATATAGCGTTCCAGGAAGTCCTGGAGGAGCATCTCCGAATCTTCCTTCCATCCGTTGATGGAGATAAAACCATTCCTGACGTCAGCACCAAGGATGAGTCGCTCGGCACCATACTTTTGGAGCCAGCCCAGATAGCGTTCCGGAGCGGTGATGGCAATGCTGCCGGCCGTTACGAGCGATGCTCCTGCGTCGAAAGCCTTTTCCAAATCCTCGTCCGTCTTGACCCCTCCTCCAAAATCAACCACAAGATTTGTGTGAGCGGTGATGGCTTTAAGGGCAGCAATGTTCACTACGTGTTTGCTCTTTGCTCCGTCCAAATCGACGACATGTAGGCGGCTGAAGCCCAAGTCCTCGAACTGTTGAGCCATTTCGAGCGGGTCTCCGTAGACTTTCTTCGTGTCGTAATCGCCTTTCGTGAGCCTTACGCACTTGCCTTCAATGATGTCTATTGCTGGAATCAGTTCCATCTCTCATTTACCATCTCTCATTTACCATTTACCATTTAACTCCCCTCTCCTCGGAGAGGGGTTGGAGGTGAGGCTTTTCATTTACCATTTTACCATTTACCATTTACCATTTAACTCCCCTCTCCTCGGAGAGGGGTTGGGGGTGAGGCTTTTCATTTACCATTTTACCATTTACCATTTACCATTTAACTCCCCT